>NZ_DASSCL010000141.1:0-30584 GCF_035697785.1 Nocardioides sp. | reverse complement strand
CGCGGCCAGCGCGTGGGTCGGCTCGGGTGCGGGCACGATGCCCTCGGTGCGGGCGAACTGCACGCCCGCGGCGAAGCAGTCGCTCTGGGACATCGACTGCGCCTCGAGCTCACCGGTCTCGTAGAGGTGGCTGATCAGCGGGCTCATGCCGTGGTAGCGCAGACCGCCGGCGTGGATCGGGTCCGGCACGAAGTCGTGGCCGAGGGTGTGCATCTTCATCAGCGGGGTCAAGCCGGCCGTGTCGCCGAAGTCGTAGGCGTAGCGGCCCTTGGTCAGCGACGGGCACGCCTCGGGCTCGACGGCGCGCACGGTCGGCGCCATCCGGCCGGCCCACTTCTCGCGCAGGAACGGGAACGCCAGTCCGCCGAAGTTCGAGCCGCCGCCGGTGCAGCCGACCAGCAGGTCAGGCGTCTCGCCGATCTTGGCGAACTGGAGCAGCGCCTCCTCGCCGATGATGGTCTGGTGCATCAGCACGTGGTTGAGCACGCTGCCGAGCGCGTAGTTCACGGCCGGGTCCCCGGCGGCCTTCTCGACCGCCTCGCTGATCGCGATCCCCAGTGAGCCGGTGGAGTCCGGGTCGGCGGCGAGGATCGCGCGGCCCGCCTCCGTCAGGTCCGACGGCGAGGGGTGCACCGTCCCGCCGAACGTCTCGATCATCACCCGGCGGTAGGGCTTCTGGTCATAGGAGGCACGGACCTGCCACACCTCGCACTCGAGGCCGTACTGAGCGCACGCGAACGCCAGCGCGGTGCCCCACTGGCCGGCGCCGGTCTCGGTCGTCAGCTTCTTGATGCCGGCCCGGGCGTTGTAGAACGCCTGCGGCACGGCGGTGTTGGGCTTGTGCGAACCGGCCGGCGAGACGCCTTCGTACTTGTAGTAGATCCGCGCGGGTGTGCCGAGTGCCCGCTCGAGCCGGTGCGCCCGGTAGAGCGGGCTCGGCCGCCAGAGCCGGTAGACGTCGAGCACCTCGCCGGGGATCTCGACGTACTGCTCTGCCGACACCTCCTGGGCGATCAGGTCCATCGGGAACAGCGGCGCGAGGTCCTCGGGGCCCACGGGCTCGCCGGTCCCGGGATGCAGCACGGGCGGCGGAGGCGTCGGGAGGTCGTGGAGGATGTTGTACCAGCGGGTCGGCATCTCCGACTCGTCGAGATTGACCTTGTGCTGCAGGGTTTTCGTCATGACCGACCTCGGGGTTGGCGGAACGTCCATCCGACCCTAGCGTCCTACTGCGGCTGCTCCCCCTGGCGGCGGAGACCGAAGGTCACCCCGTCGACGAGCGCGCCCCAGGACGCCTCGATCACGTTGTGTCCCACGCCGACGGTCACCCACGACGACTCACCGTCGCTGGTCTCGATCAGCACCCGGGTGACCGCGTCGGTGCCGTGACCCTGGTCGAGGATTCGCACCTTGTAGTCGATCAGCTCGAACTTGGCGACCTCCGGGTAGGCCTGCCCGATCGCCTCGCGCAGCGCGTGGTCGAGGGCGTTGACCGGGCCGTTGCCCTCGCCGGTGGTGAGGATCCGGGCGCCACCGGCGTGCAGCTTGATGGTCGCCTCTGACACCGCCTCCTCCCCGGGTCTGGAGTCGGTGATGACGCGCCAGGACTCGACGGTGAAGTACGACGGACGGGCGCCCTCGACCTCCTCCACCAGGAGCAGCTCGAACGACGCGTCGGCCGCCTCGAACGTGTAGCCGCGCGACTCCAGGTCCTTGACCCGTTCGGTCACGCGGGTGACCAGCTCCTTCTCGCCGGCGAGGTCGAAGCCGAGCTCGCGGCCCTTGAGCTCGATCGACGCGCGGCCGGCCATGTCGGAGACGAGCAGGCGCATGTCGTTGCCGACCGCGACCGGGTCGAGGTGCTGGTAGAGGTTCGGGTCCACCTTGATCGCGCTGGCGTGCAGGCCGGCCTTGTGCGCGAAGGCGCTGACCCCGACGTAGGGCTGCCGTGACGCGGGCGGGAAGTTCGTGACGTCGGCGACGGCGTGCGCGATCCGGGTCGCCTCCTTGAGCAGGCCCGAGGGCAGCACGCGGCGGTCGAGCTTGAGCTCCAGGTTGGCCACGACGGACACGAGGTCGGCGTTGCCGGTGCGCTCGCCGTACCCGTTGAGCGTGCCCTGCACGTGAGTCGCGCCCGCGTCGACCGCCGCGAGGGTGTTGGCGACGGCGCACCCGGTGTCGTTGTGGCAGTGGATGCCGACCCGCACCCCGGTGGTCTCGATGACGTCGTTGACCACGTCGGACACCCAGGGCGGAAGCATGCCGCCGTTGGTGTCGCAGAGCGCGATCACCTCGGCGCCCGCGTCGTACGCCTCGCGGAGCACCTCGAGCGCGTAATCGCGGTTGTCGCGGTAGCCGTCGAAGAAGTGCTCGGCGTCGAGGAACACCTGCTGGCCCTCGGCGACCAGATGGCTGACGGTGTCGCGCACCATCGCGAGGTTCTCCTGCAGCGTGGTGCGGAGCGCGAGCTCGACGTGCCGGTCGTGCGACTTGGCGACCAGCGTGACCACGCCCGCGCCCGAGTCGCGCAGGGCCGCGACCAGCGGGTCGTCCGCCGCCTTCACACCGGCCCGGCGGGTGGCGCCGAAGGCGGCGAGCCGGGCGTTCTCGAGCTTCAGCTCCTCCCGGGCGCGCCGGAAGAACTCCGTGTCCTTGGGGTTCGAGCCCGGCCAGCCACCCTCGATGTAGCCCACCCCGAGCCCGTCGAGCTGCCGCGCGATCGTGAGCTTGTCGGCGACGGAGAGGTTGAGTCCCTCCTGCTGGGCGCCGTCGCGCAGCGTCGTGTCGTAGACGTGGAAGTCGGTGTTGCTGGCTGGGCCTGTCACTGGTGCACCTCGGGGTCTGGGTGGTCTGGCAACAAAAAGACCTCCCGTGGGAACGAGAGGTCAGCGCGTCCGGGAGGTGCCGGGCGCGCTAGCTGATAATGATCTGGTGCTGCACGCGTTCGAGTGTGCCACCGTCGTCCGTCCCGTGGAACCGTTGTCCAGGATCCGATCGTCACTCGGGCACGGCCCACCAGTTGTCCATGCGCGGCGCAGCCTCCGCGTCTCGTCCGTCGCGCACGATCCGGCCGACGCGGAACAGGAACGCCGCGATCCCCGCGGCCCCCTGCATCCAACCGACACCGGGCGGCAGCAGCGGCTCGGAGGCGTGATGCTCGATGAACCTCCAGTAGGCATGCTGCCCCTCGCGCACCGCGCGCTCGACCAGGGTGTCGGCCAGCCGACGGGCGAACTCGAGATCCTGGTCGCGACCCGCGCGCTGCCACGAGTCCAGAAACGCGTCGCCGACGCCGGCCGTGCCGCAGCAGCGCCCGTCGTTGTCCCAGAAGCCGGGGCGCAGTCGGGCCGGGATGCCGGACGTCCGGACGCTGTGCAGGCACCGGCCGTGCCAGGACAGCGGAGCGAGGTGCGAGACCTCTTCGACGCCGGCGCGCTCCAGCGCCAGGAAGAGCAGCGACGTGCCCGTGGCGCCGTGGCACCAGGTGTAGGTCACCTCGTCCTGGTCGTTGAAGTCGCGCGGGAGGTATCTCGGCACGACGAAGCCCTGCCCGTCGCTGTCGCCGAGCGACACCAGGTGCTCGGCACCGCTCCGGGCCGCGCTGGTCAGGTCCGGACGGTCGAGATCGGCCCCGGCGAGCGCCAGGGCTGTGGCGATCCCCGCAACGCCGTGCGAGAAGTTGGGCATCTGGGCGTCCCCGGTGGAGGAACCGAAGCGCGGAGAGACCATCCGCCAGTTGGTGCCGGTCGACTCGTTCTCCCCCTCCGCCATAAGCACGGCGGCGGCGTGCTCGGCGAGGTCGACCGCTTCGGTGACGTCGTGGCGGTGTGCCCACAGCGCCCCGAGCAGCACGCCCGCCGTACCCAGCGTGACGTCGTTGATGCGGGCACCCGGCAGGTACTTCGGACCCTTGAGGACCGTCTGCGGCCAGCCGTCGGGCTCGGCCAGCGCCGCCAGCCGCGCCACCGCGGCGTCCGCGCCGGCGGCCCGCAGCGCGACCAGAACCCCGATGGTGCTGACGAGCCCGTCGAAGTAGGTGCAGTCGGTCTGGGTGGGGATCCCCGCCCGGACCCGGTCGGCGATCCCGTCCGCCAGCCTTCGCTCCTCGGCGGTCCAGGGCCGGGCCAGCCGGATCTCGGCGAGCACGTGCGCGATGCCGCCGACGCCGCTGTGCAGACCGTCGCGGTCCCACCCGGGTTCGGTGGCCGCCGGGACCGTGACCGACACCGGGACCCACGGACCGTCGTCCCACCGCACCTGATCGAGCACCCACCGCCACGCCGCCTCCGCGACGGCGAGGTACTGCTCGTCAGCCGACGTCATCGGCCGATGATGCCACTGTCGCGTGTTCCGGTCACTCGACGCAGAACTCGTTGCCCTCTGGGTCCTGCATGACCACGAGGTCGTCGCCGTCCCGCAGCACGGTCGCTCCGAGTCCCTCCAGCCGTCGTACCTCGTCGTGGACCCGGCCTCCGGGCGCGCGCAGGTCGAAGTGCATGCGGTTCTTCGCCGTCTTCCCCTCCGGCACCCGTTGGAACCAAAGGGTCGGACCTCCCCAGCCGGCCGGCTCGACGAACGCCTTCCCCACCGTCGAGTCCTCGTCGACGTCGGTGCCGAGCGCGGCGGCCCAGAACGTCGCGACTCGAAGCGCGTCGGCACAGTCGAACGTCACCGACTTCACGAAGCTGCTCTCCATGCGGGGACGATAGCCGGGACGCGGACCGGACGGGCTCTCAGGCGCGGCGGCTCGCCAGGAAGTCAGCGAAGGCGCGCTCGTACGCCGTGCCTCCGGTGGTCGAGATCGTGCCTCCGGTGGTCGAGCCCGTGCCTTCGGTGGTCGAGCCCGTCGAGACCCGAGTGCCGGTGTGGTCGACGGTGAACTGGTGGCCCGTGGGTGTCCGTCAGTGGTGGACGCCGGGCTCGGGTTGTCGGTGTCGCCAGCCCTTGCCGTGGGTCTTCACTCGGTGTTCGAACCTGGTGAGCTTGCCGAGGTTCCCGATCCTCGTCTGACCGGGCGGCCCGGTGTCGGCCCAGGGGATGGTGTGGTCGAGGTCCATCCGGCGTCCGGTGGCCGAGGAGTACGGGAACGCCGACGCCGGGGTACGCAGATGCATGAGGTCGCGGAGCCGGTCGGGGACCTCGTAGCAGTCCACCGGCCGGTCCTGGTCGAGGTCGATCACCGGTCGGATGGTGACGTGGGAGTGCTGGAGGAACTCGGAGGCTTGGCCGATGGTGAGCGGGCCGACGCCCTCCATCCGCGCTACCCCGGCCCCGGACACCAGGGACTCGCGAGAGACGTGCACGTACAGGGTCGCTGGCGGCGGCGGGGTGGTGGTCTCGACGGGCTCGACCGCCGGTGTCGCCTCCCGCAGCAGTGTGAGCGCGCGTTCCGGATGCGCCAAGACTCAGAGGGCCTTGGACCGGCGGGCGCCGACCGGGTCGGTGTCGCCCTGGTGGAGGAGGATCTCGGCGATCCGGTCCACCATCGCGACCAGGTAGATCACCTCACCCGCGGTGGCCTTGGCGACCAGTGTCTTGAGGCCGTGCTCGTTGGACTGCCCGGTGATCACGAACCGCTCCAGCTCCGCGGTCAACCGGCGTTGTTCGGCGGCGTCGGGGTCGGCGGCGATGATCCGCGCCTCCAACAGGTCCACGAACCGGCCCCACGGCAGGGTGGCCAGGTACGGCGTCGTGGCCGCGTCCACCTCCCGCGCCTGCATCAACGACAGGCCGGTGGCGCGGGTGCGGGAGGCGACGTGCCGGGCCTGCCGGACCCGCACCGAGGCGTCCCGTCCCCGCCGTACCGCCGCGCACGCTCCGTGCCCGGCAGCACCGTCCCCGACGACATCGGATGAAGATCAGCCCACTGCGCGGCCAGTGCGAACTGGCGCGCCTCCACCTCCAGCAGAGTCGCGTTGGACTCGATGATGGCAGCGGCGACCGCCTGCCGCTCGAGGTCGTCCACCACCGGTTCCATACCGATCAAGCTAGAGGTGACCACCGACAGAATCCGCGCTCCGGAATCCCTTGTGCACAACGGGAAAGGCATTGATTGCCCGATCAGTGCGTCGGGACTCTTCGGGGCCGCGGGACCCAGGCACCGGCGGCAATGACAACCTCGGCTCGTAACGTGGGCGTATGGCTACCTCTGGGGTCGCGGTCGTCACGGGTGCTTCGCGAGGGCTCGGCGCGGCGATCGCGTTGCGGCTTGCGGCGGACGGGCGCCCGGTTGCGGTCAACTACCTCCGTGGTCGGGAGGCGGCAGATTCCGTCGTCAAACGGATCAGAGATGCCGGCGGTGTCGCCGAAGCATTCGGCGCTGACGTCGTCACTGAGGACGGGGTGGCCGGCCTGTTCGCGGAAGTCACCAGGGCACTCGGCCCGGTTACCGCAGTCGTCGCCAACGCCACCGGCCCGCAGCCAGAAGTGAGCGTGGTCGACCTGACCTGGCGTACCCACCTCGACCAACTGGAGTTCTTCGTCAAGAGTCCCACCCTGCTCGTGCAGGCAGCCCTTCCGAGCATGCGGTCATCCGGCGACGGGCGGGTCATCCTGATCGGTTCCGACCTCGCGGATCGGGCTGCGCCTCTGATGTCGGCGTATGTGGCAGCAAAGAGCGCCCAGATCGGGCTCACCAAGGTGTGGGCGAAGGAGCTCGGGCCGGACGGCATCACCGTCAACCTCGTCCAACCGGGATGGATCCCAGTCGAGCGCCACACCGGCATCGACTCCGATTCCTACGCGGCTGAGGTGCCCTTGCGACGGATGGGTACGCCGGAGGACGTTGCCGCGCTAGTAGGGCACCTGGCGTCGCACGCTGGAGGCTTCATCACCGGCCAGCGCATCACGGTCAACGGCGGACACGCGATCTAGGACGGCGTCTGACGAACGCACATCGACGCGCCACCCCGTCGGGCCACGGTCAACCGAGTTGGCGATTCAATCCTTCTTCACCGCGGACACGTCGACGCACAGGACTCCTTTGTTGCCATCCTGGTCGGCGATCACGGTGAGCGAGGGCGCGTCGCTGTCATCGACCACGGTCCCGCCCGCGGCGACGGCGGCGGCGATCCGTTGCTCGGCCGCCTCGGGCGCCACGTAGACCTCGACGTGGAACCGCTGACCCGGGGCCTCGTGCTCGTCGGCGTCCCCGAACCACAGGTTCGGTACTCGTCCCGTGGCATCCCGGATCTCGTCGCTGGGGGTCCCGCGGCCCTGGGACTCGGCGCTCCCGGTCAGCAGAGCGGCCCACACCGGGGCGATGGTCTCGGAGTGCGCCGTGTCGAGGCCGAGCTCGATGTCGCTGACCGAGGCCGGGTCGGCGTCGACTTTGTGGTCGGCGGCGATCTCGGTGATCCGTCGCGCGAGGTCGACGTCCTGCTGCGTCACCCACTCGACGACGTGTTCGGTGCCCTCGTCGTCGCGGTAGATGGCGTCGTCGCTGACCAGCTTGAGGTCGACGTACCCCTTGCCGATCGACACGCGCGGGTGGTGGCCGAGCGCGTCGCCCGCCTCGCCCACCGCGGCGACGAACCGTGCACCGGTGCCGAAGTCGTCGACCAGGTAGCGGGCGTGCAGCCCCTGGGCCAGCTTGCGCCAGTCGGTCAGGCCGGCCTCGGCGATCTGCTCGCCCTTCAGCATGTCCATAGTCCGGGGACTCTATCCCTGATTCAGCCGGCGCTGACCCTACGAACAACCGGAAGTGCCGTCTCCGCGGGGTCCCGAAGGCGGGTGGTCGGAATGCGAGCGGAGCTGGCCACCGGCGGGCTCGTTCGCGTGACAGGTGGCGCAACCACTCAGAGCCAGCCGGTCAGCGTGCCGAGCAGGGTGCCGTCGCGCCAGGGCGGCCCCGGCTGCGGCCGCCAGCTCGGCTCGCCGCCAGCGAGCGACCAGAGCAGCGCCCCGAGCACGATCGCGATCGCACCGACGAAGGTCCACCCGATCCAGACGTCACGGGTGAGCGAGGTGATCAGTCGACGGGTCGGCAGCCGCAGCCGCTTGGACCCAGGGCCGGTCCAGAGCCCGGCGGCGAGCACGGCTCCGATGACGACCAGCCCCGCTTGCAGCGGCAGGCCGAACAGTGCCGCGGACAGTCCGGCCAGCCCCGCCAGGAACACGGCCCAGGCGAGCAGCATGACGGTGCCCCCGGCCGCGACCACGAGGTACCACGGTGACGACAGCACGGTCAGCGGCGCGTCGTACCACTTGCGCCGCCCACGCAGGTACTGCCGCTCTCGCGCCGACTCGGTCGTCCACGACAGGGCGCGCACGGCCAGGGCGAGCACGGCCAGGGTCCAGAACGTGAGGTACGGCGCGACGCCCAGGCCGACCGCGGCCGCGAGGAACAGCCCGCCGAGCAGCAGCATCCGCTGGGTCCGGGCAGAGCCGGTGGCGGGCTGCCGCATCGCGTTGGCGGGGAGCAGCGGGGGCCGGTGAGCATCTCGAGGGGGCGGCGGCTGCATGAACGGCGCCCGGGCGGGCTCCGCTTGCCGAAGCGCCTCGTCGCCGACCGGTGCGGGCACGGTCAACGGCTTGGTCGCCGGCGGCGCCTGGTGGTCGGCGTGCGCCAGCACCCAGGGCATCGTCGGCACGTCGGAGACGGCCGCCCGGGGCCGGCCCGTCGCGAGGGCGGGACCACGCAGCGCGGCGACGACCTCTCCGGTGGACGGCCGGTCACCCGGGTCGGGGGCAAGCCCCTCCCGGACGAGTGGAAGCACTGACGCGGGCACCTGGCTCAGGTCGTGCTCACCGCGGCGTACCCGGTCCATGATCGCCAGGGCGGGGCCGGTGCCGAAGGGTGGTCGCCCCGTCGATGCGAACACGACGGTGGCCGCCCAGGCGTGCACGTCGGAGGCCGGAGTGGCGTCGTCGCCGTAGAGGATCTCGGGGGCGAGGTACCCGGGTGTGCCGAGCAGCCAGCCGGTCTGCGTGAGCCGCGGGTCCTCGGCCAGCCGGGCGAGACCGAAGTCGATGAGCACCGGCGAACGCCCCTCGAGCAGCACGTTGGAGGGCTTGATGTCGCGGTGCAGCACGCCGACCTGGTGCACGGCGATCAGCGCTTCGGCGAGACCGGCCGCGAAATGGGGCAGGTCCACGCCAGTGATCGGGCCCTCCTCGCGGATGTGCTGGTGCAAGGAGAGGCCGGGCACGTAGCGGGTGGCGACGTACGGCGTCTCCCCCCACGGGTCGGCGTCGAGCACCTCGGCGATGCGCGGGCTGGTGACCCGGCGCAACGACGCGACCTCGCGGGCCAGGCGTTCGCGAGCCTCGTCGTCCCCGACGATGTGGGGCCGCAGGACCTTGAGCGCGACCCGGCCGCCATCGGGCGCCTGCGCGAGGTGCACCACTCCCATGCCGCCCTCGCCGATCTTGGCGAGCAGCCGATAACCCCCGACGCGCAGGTCAGGTGGGGTCTGGGAGCTCGTGGTCACCCGTCCAACGGTACGCGAGGGGGGTCCCGATCAGGCGCACGACGCCACCGCACCCCCACCGCTAGCGCGCCTCGCGCAGGATCCGGGCGACCCCGGTCTGACCGCTCGCCTCGGCGTGCTCGAGCGGCGTCACGCCGTTGCGGTCCGCGATCGTCTGGTCCGCGCCGGCGCGCAACAGGATCCGCACGATCTCCCGATGGGCCGGGCCGCCGTCGCCGAGGATCACCGCTTCCAACATGGCGGTCCAACCGAGGTCGTTGACGTGGTCGACGTCGATGCCCGTGCGGACCACTCGGCGTACGTAGTCGACGTGGCCGCGTTCGGAGGCGGGGATGACCGACACGCCGCCGAAGCGGTTCCGGATCGTCAGGTCCGGGCCCGCAGGAAGGAGCGCCTCGAGCATCGGCACGCTGCCGGTGACCCCGGTGACCAGCCAGGGCGTGTCGTGCTGGTCGTCGAGGGCGTCCGGATCGGCGCCCATCGCCACCAGCAGCCGGGCGACCGCGACCCGGTCGCCGGTCGCGGCGCGCAGCAGCGGCGTGCGCCGTCGTTCGTCGCGCGCCTCCAGGTCGGCACCGGCTCGCAGCGCGAGGGCGGAGCGGTCGGCGTCCCCGGATGCCGCGGCCTCCAGCAGTACGTCGGACGCACGGGCGCGCGGCACCTCCCGACCCGCGGCCCGCTCGAGCAGCGCCGCCATCTGGTCATAGCCGCGGCTTCGCGCGTGCTGCACCGGAGTCACGCCGTCGCGCGCCGACGGGACGCCGACGTCGGCTCCCGCGGCGACCAGCACGCGCACCGTCTCGACGTACCGCGGGCCGCCGTCGCCGAGGATGATCGCCTCGTGCAGGGCGGTCCACCCCAGGTTGTTGACGTGGTCGAGCGCGATCCCCGCCCGGACCAGCCGCCCGACCACCTGCGCGTGTCCACGGTCGGCGGCGCGGATCAGGCCGGTGCCGTTGAAGGAGTCCTTGTCGTTCACGCGCGCGCCGTTGCGCAGGGTCAGGTCCAGGAGCCGCAGGTGGCCCTCGCTGGTGGAGATCAGATAGGCGCTCTGCACGGTGTCGTCCTTGGCGTTCACGTCGGCACCGCGCCGGATCAGTCGGCGGGCGAGCTCGACGTCGTCGGCCCAGGCCGCGTCTCGGAGCCGCTGGTCGAGGCGGGCCTGCTCGGCAGGCCCGGGATCCGGTGTCGGGGTACCGGAGCGGTCCGGTGCCGGGCTCTCCGCCTGTCCCGGGGTCGCTGTCGAAGCCGACGGCGCGGCCGGTCCGGCCGGACTGCTGGCCGCAGCGTCAGGCGTCTGGGCCGGACCCGAGCATGCGCCCACCAGGAGCAGACCGAGCGCGACGGTCAGACGACCCGGTGCATCCACCCGAAGGTGTCTTCGGCTCGGCCGTACTGGATGTCCACGAGGTTCTGACGGACCTGCCTGGTGACCGGGCCGGTGTCGTCGCCGGCACCCGTGCTGGCCGAGCCACCCCGCCACTTCAGCGTGCCGACGGGGGTCAGGACCGCAGCGGTGCCGCACGCGAACACCTCGGTGATGCGCCCCGACGTCAGCCCGTCACGCCACTCGTCGACGGTGAACCTGCGCTCCTCGACGCGGTGGCCGAGCTTGCCGCACAGCTCGATGATCGAGGACCGGGTGATGCCCTCGAGGATCGTGCCGGACAGCTCGGGGGTCACGATGGTGCCGTCGTCGTGCACGAAGTAGAGGTTCATCCCGCCGAGCTCCTCGACGTACCTGCGCTCCGAGGCGTCGAGGAAGGCGACCTGGTCGCAGCCCTGCTCGATGGCCTCCTGCTGCGCGACCAGCGAGCTCGCGTAGTTGCCGCCGGTCTTCGCCGCGCCCATGCCGCCGCGGCCGGCGCGGCTGTATTCCTCGCTGAGCCAGATCGACACCGGCTTGAGGCCCTTGGCGAAGTAGGCGCCCGCCGGCGACGCGATGACCATGTAGGTGACGTGCTTGGCGGGACGGACGCCGAGGAACTTCTCCGACGCGAACATGAAGGGCCGCAGGTAGAGGCTCTTCTCCCCTGCGGCGTCGGGCACCCAGCGCTCGTCGGCGCGGACCAGGGCGTCGACCGACGCCACGAAGTCGCCGACCGGGAGCTCAGGCAGCGCGAGGCGCCTGGAAGACCGGATCATCCGCTCGGCGTTCATCTCCGGGCGGAAGGTCCACACCGAGCCGTCGTCGTGCCGGTAGGCCTTCATGCCCTCGAAGATCTCCTGCGCGTAGTGCAGGACGGCGGTGGCCGGGTCGAGGGTCAGCGGCGCATACGCCGTGACGCGCGCGTCGTACCAGCCCTGGTCGGGGGTCCACTCAGCGACGTACATGTGGTCGGTGAAGTGGATGCCGAAGCCCGGGTCGGCCAGGATCTCCGCAAGTCGGTCGCTGCCCACCGGGCTGCTCGCCGGGGCGACCGCGATCTCGAAGGACGTCTCCATGGGGTGCACGGTAGCCGACCTGTTACCCGAGCCGGGCGGCGATGGCGTCCCCCACCTCGGAGGTACGGCGTACCCCGCCGGCGCCGCTCGCCCGCTCCGCGAGGTCGTCGACGACGGCTGACTCGACCGCCCGCGCCGCGTCGTGCAGCCCGAGGTGCTCGAGGAGCAACGCACCGGAGAGGATCGCGGCGGTCGGGTCGGCCTTCTGCTGGCCGGCGATGTCGGGCGCGGACCCGTGCACCGGCTCGAACATGCTGGGGGCGGTCCGGTCGGGGTTGACGTTGCCGCTGGCGGCCAGGCCGATGCCTCCGGTGACGGCCGCGGCGAGGTCGGTGATGATGTCGCCGAACAGGTTGTCGGTGACGACCACGTCGAACCTGGCCGGGTCGGTGGTCAGGAAGATCGTCGCCGCGTCCACGTGCAGGTAGTCGACGGCGACGTCGGGGAACTCCCCGGCGACCTCGCCGACCACCCGCGACCAGAGGCCGCCCGCGTGCACGAGCACGTTGGTCTTGTGGACCAGGGTGAGCTTCCTGCGGGGGCGGTTCTGCGCCCGGGTGAACGCGTCGCGGACGACCCGCTCGACTCCGAAGGCGGTGTTGACGCTGACCTCGGTGGCGATCTCGTGCGGCGTACCGACGCGGAGGGCGCCGCCGTTGCCGACGTACGGACCCTCGGTGCCCTCCCGCACCACCACGAAGTCCACCTCGCCGGGGTCGGCCAGCGGCGAGCTGGCGCCGGGGAAGATCCGCGAGGGGCGCAGGTTGACGTAGTGGTCGAGCTCGAAACGCAGCCTGAGCAACAGACCTCGCTCGAGGATCCCCGGCGGGAGGTTCGGGTCGCCAGGCCTGCCTCCGACCGCACCGAGCAGGATCGCGTCGTGCTGACGGATCTCCTCGAGCACGGAGTCGGGCAGCACCTCACCGGTGGCGAGGTACCGCTCGGCGCCGAGGTCGTAGCGGGTGGGCTCGAACTTCACACCGGACCGGCTGCCGGCGACCTGCTCGAGGACCTTGAGAGCCTCGGCTGTCACCTCCGGACCGATGCCGTCGCCGGGGATCACGGCGAGCTGGAAGGTCTGCGTCATGCCCCGGGACTCTAGTTGTCGTCGGGGCGCTGACCACCGTTGTCTCGCAGGTCGAGTCCGGCCTGGACCGCCCCGTCGCTGCTCGTATTACCGCTGCCGGCGGCGGCGTCGTCGTAGTGTCGGCTGGGCCCCCACTCGGGGTACATGTCGTACATCTTGTGCTCCAAGGTCGTGGATCGATTTCGGAAGTGCTGGACAGCGGCTCGGCGGGGTGTCCGCCGCGACCGTCGTACCGGTGGTGGTGGACTCCGCTGCCAGCTGAGGAGGTCGATCCTCGGACCACGGGTCACGTGGTGCGACGAGGGGTGGATCTCGGAGGAGCTCGCGGTTGCTGCGCTTCTGCGTTGCTCGCGGCGGAGGTTCTTCGTAGGGCCAGACATGCCGAACTCCGCGGCGAGGTGGCCTTACTTAAGAGGCCCCGCCACGGCGGCTGATAAGTACGAAGAAGCTCCGCATGATTGGTCCACGGTAACGGGGGTCGCGACGGCGCGCAGGTGACTTCCCACAGCTTTCCACCATGTGAGATTGCCTCTCGAGTGCCGGACGCTCACCCACTGTTTGAGAGGATCGCGACATGAGTGCCCCGCCCGAGCTGCCCGAGATCGTGTCCCGCGCGTTCGACGTGTCCCGCAAGCGCGGGTACGTGTCGTTCTGCCGCAACGAGACGGGCCGGCTGCTCGCGACCCTCGCCGCGACGCGAACCGGGACGCTGGCGGAGTTCGGCACCGGATGCGGTGTCGGTACGGCGTGGCTGCGGTCCGGCGTGCGCGACGAGGCCGACATCCTCACCGCCGAGCTGGACCCCAAGCTGGCCGAGGCCGCCGCGGAGATCTTCGAGGACGACAAGCAGGTCGAGGTGCTCGCCGCGGACTGGTCGACGATGCGCGACCGTGGGCCGTTCTCGCTGCTGTTCCTCGACGCACGCGAGCCCAAGGACTCCGGTGCCGAGCTGATCATCGACATCGTCGAACCCGGCGGGATCGTCGTGCTCGACGACTTCACGCCCTGCTCGTCGTGGCCACCGGTCTACGAGGGCCGGGTCGACACGCTGCGTGAGCAGTGGCTCACCGACGAGCGGTTCACCACTGTCGAGGTGATGGTGGCGCCGGACGCGTCGGTGCTGATCGCGACCAAGCGCTGACCGGCGCCCGGCCTCAGGCGGCCGTGACGGTCGCGGCCATCATCCTCGCCACGGCGAGGGCGACCTGGTCGTACTCGTAGACGCTCAGGACCTGTCCGCCTTGGCTCTGCCGACGGATCCGTCGCTCGTCGACGCCGCACAGCTCGGAGATCTCGGAGAAGGTGACGTCGGCGTTGGCCCACAATGCCTCGACGAAGCCCAGCCCCGGCTCGGCGAGCCGGGCGCGGTCGAGCAGCTGCCGGACGCCGCCGAGGAACGACGCCGCCTGCTCGACGGTGGCCACCCGGCCGTTGAGCAGCACGTGCGGCTGCTCCTCGAGGCCCTTGCCGATCAGCCTCGCCATCAGCGGCTGGTCCGGCGCGCCGGCCGCGATGTCAGCGCTGACGTGCACGTGGTCCGAGTCGGTCTGCACGTTCACGCACCAGCCCGGGCAGCGGCTCGCGTCGGTGTTCGATGTTGCGTTCATGCTTCCCCCATTGATCGATCTGCATCGACCCGCCACCCCCGCGGCCGGCCGGTCCTCCCCAACAGGGCCCATCGTGGCGCGCGGGAGGACCGGTCGGGAGCCGGATCGGCGAAGACCGACCGAACGGACATTCGGGACGACCCGACCGGCCCAGGGACCTACTCGGTCAGGTCGACGGCCCGCACCGACGCCGCGTCGATCTCGGTCCGGATCTCCTCGAGCACCGGCGCCGGGATCGCCGTGTCGACGGACAGCGCCACGAGTGCGTGGCCGCCCTTGGTGTCGCGGGCGACCTGCATCCCGGCGATGTTGACCTGGGCGTCGCCGAGGATCCGGCCGACCGTCCCGACCATGCCGGGGCGGTCCTCGTAGCGGAAGAACGCCAGGTGCTCGCTGGGCTCGATGTCGACGTCGTACTCGTCGATCTCGACGAGCCGCTCGCGCTGCGCGATCCCGATGAGGGTGCCGGACACCGACACCTGGGACCCGTCGGCCAGGGTTCCCCGCAGGGTGATCAGGTTGCGGTGGTCGGGGCTGTCGGCGTCGGTGACCAGGCGGACGGCCAGCCCGCGCTCGGCGGCGAGCAGGGGCGCGTTGACGTAGGACACGGGGTCCTCGACCACGTCGGAGAACACCCCCTTGAGGGCGGCCAGCTCGAGCACCTTCACGTCGTACTGGGTGATCTCGCCGCGCACCTCGACGTCGAGCTGCTGGGCCACCTCGCCGGCGAGCGCGGTGAAGATCCGGCCCAGCTTCTCGGTCAGCGGGAGGCCGGGGCGGACATCCTCGGCGATGACCCCGCCCTGCACGTTGACGGCGTCGGGCACCAGCTCGCCGGCCAGCGCCAGCCGCACCGACTTGGCCACGGCGATGCCGGCCTTCTCCTGCGCCTCGTCGGTCGAGGCGCCGAGGTGGGGCGTGGCGACGACGTTCTCGAACTCGAAGAGCGGGCTGTCCGTGCAGGGCTCGGAGGCGAAGACGTCGAGACCCGCGGCCGCGACCCGGCCCTCCTTGATCGCGACGTGCAACGCGTGCTCGTCGACGATCCCGCCGCGCGCGGCGTTGACGAGGACCAGGCTGGGCTTGACCCTCGCCAGCTCGTCCTCACCGATCAGCCCGATGGTCTCCGGGGTCTTGGGCAGGTGCACCGACATGAAGTCGGCCTCGGCCAGCAGCTCGTCGAGGGTCACGAGCCGGACCCCCATCTGCGCGGCGCGGCCGGCCTGGACGAACGGGTCGTAGGCGATGACCTTCATCCCAAAGGCGCTCAGCCGTTGCGCGACGAGCACCCCGATCCGGCCGAGGCCGACGATGCCGACGGTCTTCTCGTAGAGCTCGATGCCGGTGTACTTGCTGCGCTTCCACTCGCCGTTCTTCAGGGCCGCGTTGGCCGGCGCCACGTGCCGGGCGGCGGCGAGCATCAGCGCGACGGCGAGCTCGGCGGCGGAGACGATGTTGGAGGTAGGCGCGTTGACGACCATGACGCCGCTCTGCGTCGCGGCCTTGACGTCGACGTTGTCGAGCCCGACGCCGGCGCGGGCGACGATCTTGAGCCGCTGGGCGGCGGCCAGGGCCTCGGTGTCGACCTTGGTGGCGGAGCGGACCAGGAGGGCGTCCACGTCGGCGATCGCGGGCAGCAGCTCGGCGCGGTCGGCGCCGTTGCAGGTCCGGATCTCGAAGTCCGGGCCGAGCGCCTCGACGGTGGCGGGGCTCAGCTCTTCGGCGATGAGTACGACGGGCTTGCTCACGGCGATGTCCTCGGGGTTCTCGGTGATGGTCGGCTCGAGGTGGCCGTCGTCCCCGTCACGTGTCGCGATGGGGGCGGCCGATGCACGACGCTGTGCCCACCGAGAACCCTACCGGACGGTTCGGCACTGCGAGGGCGGTGTCCGAGGCTCCTCGGGCGGGGCCGGACACATGCTCGGGTCAGCAGCCGTCGGGGCCGCACACCTCGCCGTCGACGCCCTCGCCGACCCCGGTCAGCTGCGGGTGGCTCTCCGCCCAGGCCCGGTCCAGCACCTGGCTGAACACCTCGGTCGGCTGGGCGCCGGACACGGCGTACTTGCGGTCGACGACGAAGAACGGGACGCCGGAGGCCCCGAACGCGCGGGCCTGGTCGACGTCGGCGCGGACCGCCTCGGCGTACTCCCGCGACGCCAGCACCGCGTCCACGCGGCTCGTGTCGAGGCCGGCGTCGGTGGCGGCCTTGCGCAGCACGTCGTGGTCGGTGATGTCCTCGGCGCGGGTGAAGTACGCGGTCATCAGCGACTCCTTGAGCGACGCCTGCACGGCCGGGCCGCTCTCCGCGAGGGCCAGGTGCAGCAGCCGGTGGGCGTCCACGGTGTTGCCGCGCAGGGTCCGGTCGAGGTGGTACTCCAGCCCCTCCTCCGCCGCCACCTGGGTCACCTGCGCCATCATCATGCGCGCGTTGTCCACGCCGCCGCCGTACTTGCGGGCCAGCACCTCGTCCATGCGCTCGGTCGCCGGGGTCGGCGCGGAGGGGTCGAGCTCGAACGAGCGGTAGACCACCTCGACGTCGTCGCGGTGCGCGAACCCGTCGAGGGCGCGCTCCAGGCGGCGCTTGCCGATGAAGCACCACGGGCAGACGACGTCGGACCAGATCTCGATACGCATGTAGAGCACAACCATCCCCACGGGCGATTGCTTCCGTGGCCCGCGTCACCCCCCGTGCCCCGGCACTCCCCGTGGCAAACGGACGCTCCCCGTGGCGAGTTCGCCACGGGGAGCGGCAAATTCACTGGGGACCCAGTGAATTTGCCCCCAGCAATCAGCGCGTAGCGGTCCCCTCGGTGTAGTCGGAGTCGTGCGACTTCACCCAGGACATCAGCTTGCGCAGCTCACGGCCGGTGCCCTCGATGGGGTGCTGCTCGCCCTTGGCCCGCAGCTCCTTGAACTCCGGGCCGCCGGCGTCCTGGTCGTCGATGAACCGCTGCGCGAACTTGCCGTTCTGGATGTCGGCGAGCACGGCGCGCATGTTGTCCTTCACGTGCGGGTCGATCACGCGGGGGCCGGAGACGTAGTCGCCGTACTCCGCGGTGTCGGAGACCGACCAGCGCTGCTTGGCGATGCCGCCCTCGTACATCAGGTCCACGATCAGCTTCAGCTCGTGCAGGCACTCGAAGTAGGCGACCTCGGGCTGGTAGCCGGCCTCGATGAGCGTCTCGAAGCCGTACTGCACCAGCTGCGAGGCGCCGCCGCACAGGACGGCCTGCTCGCCGAACAGGTCGGTCTCGGTCTCCTCGGTGAAGGTGGTCTTGATGCCGCCGGCGCGCAACCCGCCGATGGCCTTGGCGTACGACAGCGCGAGGTCCCACGCCTTGCCGGTGGCGTCCTCCTCGACGGCGACGAGCACGGGTACGCCGCGACCCTCGGTGTACTCGCGGCGGACCAGGTGCCCGGGGCCCTTCGGGGCGACCATCGCCACGTCGACGCCCTTGGGCGGCTTGATGTAGCCGAACCGGATGTTGAAGCCGTGGCCGAAGAACAGTGCGTCACCCTCGACGAGGTTCGGCTCGACCGACTCGGCGTACAGCTTCCGCTGCACGTGGTCGGGCGCGAGGATCACCACCAGGTCGGCCTCCTCGACGGCCTCGGCGGGGGTCAGCACGCGCAGTCCCTCGGCCTCGGCCTTCGCCCGGCTCTTGGAGCCCTCGGGCAGGCCGACCCGTACGTCGACCCCTGAGTCGCGCAGGGACAGCGCGTGCGCGTGTCCCTGGCTGCCGTAGCCGAGGACCGCGACGTTGCGGCTCTGGATCACGGACAGGTCGGCGTCGTCGTCGTAGAACATCTCGGCCACGGGGGCTCTCCTTCGGTTGTCGCTTCTGGTACGTCGGGTGGTCCCGACCACCGGGATGGGTCAGGCGGGGCGGGGGGTGCCCGCGAACGGCGGCGGCAGCGGCACCGGCTTGAGGGTGCGGTCGGTGATCGAGCGGCCGCCCCGGCCGATCGCCACCATCCCGGACTGGACGAGCTCGCGGACGCCGAACGGCTCCACGACGCGCAGGAAGTCCTCGAGCTTGCCCTGGTTGCCGGTCACCTGGACGGTCACCGCGTCGGTCGCGACGTCGACCACCTTGGCCTTGAACAGCTGCACGACCTCCAGCACCTGCCCGCGCGTGTCCGCGTCGGCACGGACCTTGACCAGCAGCAGCTCGCTGGCCACCGACTGGTCGCCGTCGAGCTCGACGATCTTGATCACCTCGACGAGCTTGTTGAGCTGCTTGGTGACCTGTTCGAGCGGGGACTCCTCGACGTTGACCACGATGGTCATCCGGGAGATCTCCGGGTGCTCTGTCGGGCCCACCGCGAGCGAGTCGATGTTGAAGCCGCGGCGGCTGAACAGGCCGGCCACCCGGGCCAGCACACCGGGCTTGTTCTCGACCAGCACGCTCAGGGTATGACGGCTCACAGGTCGTCCTCCTCGAACTCCGGCGCCATGTCGCGCGCGAACTTGATGTCGTCGTTGCTGGTGCCGGCGGCGACCATCGGCCACACCATCGCGTCGCGGTGCACCCGGAAGTCCACGACGACGGGCACGTCGTCGATCTCCATCGCCTTGTTGATCGTGGCGTCGACGTCGTCCGGCGACTCGCAGGCCAGGCCGATGCAGCCGTAGGCGTCGGCGAGCTTCACGAAGTCGGGGATCCGTCGCTGCGCGTGCCGCTGCAGGTCGGTGTTGCTGTAGCGCTCGTTGTAGAAGAGCGTCTGCCACTGGCGGACCATGCCGAGCGACTCGTTGTTGATGATCGCGACCTTGATCGGGATGCCCTCGATCGCACAGGTGGCGAGCTCCTGGTTGGTCATCTGGAAGCAGCCGTCGCCGTCGATCGACCAGACGGTCGTGTCGGGACGCCCCACCTTGGCCCCCATCGCGGCGGGCACCGAGAAGCCCATCGTGCCGAGGCCGCCGGAGTTGATCCACGAGCCGGGGCGCTCGTAGCCGATGAAGTGCGTGGCCCACATCTGGTGCTGGCCGACCCCCGCGACGTACACCGCCTCGGGGCCGGCAATCGCGCCGAGCCGCTCGAGGACGTACTGCGGGGCCAGCGAGCCGTCGGCGGGTTTGTCGTAGCCGAGCGGGTACTTCGTCTTCACCCCGGCGAGGAACTCCACCCACGCCTCGTAGTCGCCCTGGCGACCCTGCCCGTCCTCGCTCTGCAGGGCGACGATCAGGTCGGCGATCACCTCGCGGCAGTCGCCAACGATCGGGACGTCCGCGTGCCGGTTCTTGCCGATCTCGGCCGGGTCGATGTCGGCGTGGATCACCTTCGCGTTGGGCGCGAACGAGTCGAGGTTGCCGGTCACCCGGTCGTCGAATCGGGCGCCGAGGCTGATGATCAGGTCGCTGCGCTGCAAGCCCGCGACCGCGGCAACCGTCCCGTGCATGCCGGGCATGCCGAGGTGTTGCGGGTGGCTGTCGGGGAAAGCGCCGCGCGCCATCAGTGTCGTGACCACCGGGATCCCGGTCATCTCGGCGAGCACGCGCAGCTCCTGGGCGGCGGCGGCGCGGATCACCCCACCTCCGACGTACAGCACCGGCCGGCGGGACTCCAGGATCAGCCGGGCGGCTTCGCGGACCTGCTTGGCGTGCGGTCGGGTCACCGGCCGGTAGCCGGGCAGGTTCAGCTCGGTCGGCCAGGCGAAGGTCGTGCTCGCCTGCATGGCGTCCTTGGACACGTCGACCAGGACCGGGCCGGGGCGGCCGGTGGAGGCGATGTAGAAGGCCTCCGCGACGGTGCGCGGGATCTCCGCCGGGTCGGTGACCAGGAAGTTGTGCTTGGTGATCGGCATCGTGATGCCGCGGATGTCCGCCTCCTGGAAGGCGTCGGTGCCGATCGCGCTGCTCGGCACCTGCCCGGTGATGGCGACGATCGGGACACTGTCCATGTAGGCGTCGGCCAGCGGGGTCACCAGGTTGGTCGCACCGGGTCCCGACGTCGCCATGCAGACGCCCACCTTGCCGGTGGCCGCGGCGTACCCCTGGGCCGCGTGACCGGCCCCCTGCTCGTGGCGTACCAGGATGTGCCGGAGCCTGCGCGAGTCGAAGAGCGGGTCGTACGCCGGAAGGATGGCGCCGCCCGGGATGCCGAAGACGTTCTCGGCGCCCGCGTGCTCGAGCGCGGAGATGAGGCTCTGCGCTCCCGTCATCGGAGTGCCGCCGGTCTGGCCTGAGTCGCCCATGTCGCCCTTCTCTGCCCGTGACCCCGGCGCTGTCCGGAGTCACTGTGGTCTGCGCTGCCAACAAAAAACCCCTCGGCCCGGCGGGCGGCGAGGGGTGGACGCGGCGGTGTCGGTCGTGCCGTCAGCCGTCGCGTCGCGTGCGTACAAGAATCTTGGAACGCATGGGGTTACCGTCCCGTTTGCCGCGTGGCTTCGTCAAGCAAGTGTGACACGCGTCCCAGGATGTGGAACTCGAGTCTTAGGGAATGGACGGACGGCGCAGCGGGCTCCGCTGCCGTCCGTCGTCGTCGAAGTTGTCGGGGTGCAGCCACGCCCGGTGCGCAACCGCCACGTCGCCCCACTCCGAGTCGGTGATCGAGAACCACGCGGTGTCCCGGTTGCGACCCTTGTAGACCAGCGCGTGGCGGAAGGTGCCCTCGTACCGGAAGCCGAGACGCAGCGCGGCCGCGACCGAGGCGTCATTGAGGGCGTCGCACTTCCACTCGTAGCGCCGGTACCCGAGGTCCTCGAACACGTGCGCAGCCATCAGGTGCATCGCCTCCGTGGCCGCCGGCGTGCGCCGCAGAGACGTGCCGAGCAGGATCCCGCCGACCTCGACGGAGCCGTTGCCGGGATCGAGGCGCAGGTAGTTGGCGAGCCCGACCGGCGCCCCCGCCGGGTCGGTCACCGCGACGGCGATCCCGTCCGGGTCCGCGACCGTGCGCTCGATGCGGGCCCGGAAGTCGCCGAGGTCCGGGTACGGCCCGTCCGAGAGGTAGGTCCACAGGTGCTCGGTCCCGGGGGCGGCACACGTCGGGTACAGAGCGTCGGCGTGGTCCACGGAGAGCGGTACGACGGAACAGAACCTGCCGCGGAACGGTCCCGGCCGCGGCAGCGGGCGGGCGGTCCACGCGGGGACCGGGTCGCCGACGGGCAGGCGTTGCTCGTCGGTCGGCGGCATGGCAGCAGCCTAGGGCTGACATGGTGGTCGCCATGGCCGGTCTCGGACTCCGCTCGCTCAGCCAGGCGCCCCGCCTCTACCGCGCCGCGCGAAGTGCGGGTGCTTCCGCGCGCGACGCGGGCGGGGTGCTGCTCGTGTCGGTGCAGGCGCTGTCGACCGCCGCCACCCGGTCGCCGGGGCGGTTCGGGAGGCAGAACGCGCTGCGGCACTTCGCCTGGCAGGCCTGCCTCACCGCGATGTACGGGGTCGAGGTCGCCCGGGCCGTGGCGGTCGAGCAGGAGCGCGGCACGAAGCGTCCCGAGGACACGGCCGTCGACGAGCACAACAACGAAGTGGGGCGGCGCTTCGGCGCCGAGCACGCCCGCGAGCTGCGCGACCTGCCGGTGCGCGCCGCGATCGGCCGCCTGTGCGACGTGGCGGAGCCGATGTGGCGCTCGGGCGAGCTCCGGGTGGTGGAGCGCCGCCGCTGAACGACCGGGTCAGCCGCAGACCGCGCCGTGGGCCGCGGACTGCACGACCTTGGCGTACTTGCCGAGCACACCGCGGGTGTACTTCGGCGGCAACGGCTCCCAGCCCTCCTCACGAGCCTTCAACTCTGCCGCGTCGACGAGCACGTCGAGGGTTCGGTTCGCGACGTCCAGGCGGACCCGGTCCCCGTCGCGGACGAACGCGATCGGTCCGCCGTCGACGGCCTCCGGGGCCACGTGGCCGACGCAGAGGCCCGTCGTACCGCCGCTGAACCGGCCGTCGGTGAGCAGCAGGACGTCCTTGCCGAGACCGGCACCCTTGATCGCCCCGGTGATCGCGAGCATCTCGCGCATGCCCGGCCCGCCCTTGGGCCCCTCGTAGCGGATCACCACCACGTCACCGCCGACGATCTGGCCGGCGGCGAGGGCGTCCATGGCCGCGCGCTCACCGTCGAACACGCGGGCGGTCCCCTCGAACACGTCGTCGTCGAAGCCGGCCGACTTCACCACGGCACCCTCCGGGGCCAACGAGCCCTTGAGGATGGTCAGCCCACCGGTCTTGTGGATCGGCTCGGAGAACTTGCGGATCACCGCCCCGTCGACGGGCGGCGGGGCGATCCGGTCGAGGTTCTCGCGCATCGTGCGGCCGGTCACCGTGAGCGCGTCGCCGTGCAGCAGGCCCTCCTCGAGCAGGGCCCGCATCACCATCGGGATGCCGCCGACCTTGTCGACGTCGTACATGACGTACTTGCCGAACGGCTTGAGGTCGCCGAGGTGCGGCACCCGCTCGCCGATGGTGTTGAAGTCGTCGATCGTCAGTGGCACCTCGGCCTCCCGGGCGATCGCGAGGAGGTGCAGCACGGCGTTGGTCGAGCCGCCGAGCGCCATGACCACGGTGATGGCGTTCTCGAACGCCGCGCGGGTCATCACCTGGCGGGCGGTGATGCCCTCGCGGAGCAGGTTGACCACGGCCTCGCCGGACCGGTGGGCGAACCCGTCGCGCCGGCGGTCGACGGCCGGAGGGGCCGCGCTGCCGGGCAGCGACATCCCGATCGCCTCTCCGACGGCGGCCATGGTGTTGGCGGTGTACATGCCGCCGCAGGCGCCCTCGCCCGGGCAGATCGCGCGCTCGACCCGGTCGACCTCCTCGCGGGTGATCTTCCCGGCGAGACAGGCCCCCACGGCCTCGAAGGCGTCGATGATCGTCACGTCATTGCCGTCGACCTGGCCCGGCATGATCGACCCGGCGTACAGGAAGACCGCGGCGAGGTCGAGCCGCGCCGCCGCCATCATCATCCCCGGGAGGGACTTGTCGCAGCCGGCCAGCAGCACCGAGCCGTCGAGCCGCTCGGCCATCATCACGGTCTCGACCGAGTCGGCGATCACCTCCCGCGACACCAGTGAGAAGTGCATCCCCTCGTGGCCCATCGAGATGCCGTCGGAGACCGAGATGGTGCCGAACTCGAGCGGGTAGCCGCCGGCGGCGTGCACGCCGTTCTTCACCGCCTTGGCGAGCCGGTCCAGGGACAGGTTGCAGGGGGTGATCTCGTTCCACGACGAGGCGACGCCGATCTGCGGCTTCTCCCAGTCGTCGTCACCCATGCCGACCGCCCGCAGCATGCCGCGGGCGGCTGCCTTCTCGAGTCCGTCGGTGACGTCGCGGCTGCGGGGCTTCATGTCAGGCATGGCTCGGATGCTACGCCGTACGACGACCCCCGATTCGTCTGCGATCGGCCCGCGAGAATCACCCCATAGACCGCAGACGAATCGTTGTTCAGACCTTGGCGGCGCGGACCACCATCACGTCGGGCAGGTTCCGCACGAGCTCGGACCAGGTGGTCCCGTTGTCGAAAGAGCCCCAGACGCTGCCGTTGCGGGCGCCGAAGTAGATGCCCGGCGACTCGTGGTCGTCCATCGTCATCGCGTCGCGCATCACGCCCACGTAGAAGGCGTCCGGCAGGCCGGTGCCGTCGTCGCCGCCGAGTGCCTCCCAGGTCTCCCCCGCGTCCCGGGACCGCCACACGCGCGCCTCGCCCTCGGGCGGGAAGCGACCACCGGCGCCGGCCAGCGGGAAGACGTGCACGGTGTCGGGCTCGTGCGGGTGTACGACGACGGGGAAGCCGAAGTCGGACGGCAGCCCGTCGGCGATGTAGGTCCAGCTCCCGCCCTCGTCGTCGGAGCGGTAGACGCCCCCGTGGTTCTGCAGGAACATCCGCTCGGGCCGCGAGGGATGCCGCGCCACCTTGTGCACGCACTGGCCGAACTCGGGGTACTGCTGCCCCTCGGGCAAGAACTCCGCGCGGATGCCCTCGTTGCGAGGTCCCCAGCTCTTCCCGCCGTCGGTCGTCTGGTAGACCCCGCCGGTCGAGATCGCGACCGTGACCGAGGCCGGGTCGGTGGGGTGCGGCAGCAGCGTGTGGAACGCCTGCCCGCCGTAGCCGGCGCCCCACTCAGGTCGCTGCGGGTTGTCCCACAGGCCACGCTCCAGGTCGAACGTCACCCCGCCGTCCTCGGAGCGGAACACGGCGCCCGGCTCGGTGCCGGCCCACACCACGTCGTCGCCGAGACCGGGCTGCAGCTGCCAGACGCGCTCGAGCGAGGTGCCGGTGTCCTCGGGGAACCGGATCGCCCCCTCGGGGCCCGACTCCCAGGTCGCCCCGAAGTCGTCGGAGCGTCCCACCTGCGGACCGACCCAGGAGGACGACGCACCGGCCAGCAGCCGTGGCGTGCCGCGCCGGGTGTCGATCATGCAGGAGTAGACCTCCTCCATGTTGAAGTGCGGCCCGGTCCACTCGAACGACGAGCGGCTCTCGTCGGAGCGACCGACCCACAGTCCCTTGCGCGTGCCCACCATCACGACGGTGTCTGCCATGCCCGGACTCCTCCTGCTGCGTTCATCGACAAGGGGGTGATTGTTCCAGTCAGGAACACTACTCTTGGGGGACCATGAGTCAAGACCTGCCGACGACGTCGTACGCGCTGCTCGGGCTGCTCACGTTCGGCGACGACCTGACCGGCTACGAGCTCAAGCAGCGCGCGGACCGGACGCTGCGGTTCTACTGGGTCTCCCCCGCGATGAGCCAGGTCTACACCGAGCTCGAGCGGCTCACCGCCCACGGCCTGGTCAGTGCGCGGGCGGCCGGGCCCAACCAGCGGTCGTCGAAGTACTCCATCACCGCCAAGGGCCGGCGGACGCTCACCGCCTGGCTCGAGGACGCGCCGCCGGAGTTCCCGGTGCTCAAGCACCCGGTCGCGCTGAGGTTGCTGATCGGCCATCTCGTCGACCCTGAGCACAGCAAGGCGCTGCTGCGCGAGCATCTCGCGGCCCTCACCGCGCGCCGCGCCGAGCTCGAGCAGGTCCGGGAGTCGCTGCACGGGCGGGACGCCCCCGGGGAGGCCTTCCGCTACCCGTCGCTGGTCGCCGACTGGGGGCTGGAGTACCTCGACGGGGAGCGCACGATCATCGAGAAGCTGCTGCTCCGCCTCGACGAGGAGTGACGGCTCATCCGAGCAGGAGGGCGTGCAGGGCGTCGAGGTCCTCAGCGCCCGACGGCTCGCCGACCAGGTTGCGCAGCACGCCGTCGTCGCGCCACCTCGGCACCAGGTGCACGTGGAAGTGCGGTACCTGCTGCCCCGCGGCGGCACCGGTGCTCTGGAACAGGTTGAGCCCGTCGGCGCCCAGCCGTCCGACCAGCAGGTGGGCGGTCTCCTCCACGACCGACGCCACCTCCTGCAGCGCCTGCGCGCCGCCGTCGAGCAGGTCACTCACGTGCCGCGTGGGTACGACGAGGGTGTGGCCGCGAGCCAGCGGCGCGATGTCGAGGAAGGCCACCGCGGTGGGACCGGAGGCGACCACGAACGCCTCCGCCTCCCCGGCCACGATATGGCAGAAGATGCAGCCCGGCTCGCTCATCAGTAGTCCCCCTCCATCACGTTGACCAGCGGCTCCCCCGCCGCGAACCGCACCAGCTGCTCCCGCACCAGCCGGTGCGCGCGCGGCTCCATGGCGGACGAGGCGCCGCCCACGTGCGGGGAGACGAGCAGGTTGGGGCTGTCCCACAGCGGGTGCTCCGTAGGCAGCGGCTCCGGGTCGGTCACGTCGAGCGCCGCACTGATCCGACCGGTGGCCAGCGCGTCGACCAGGGCGTCCGTGTCCACGACCGCGCCACGAGACACGTTCACCAGCAGCGCCCCGTCGCGCAGCCGGGCCAGGAACCCGGTGTCGACCATCCCGCGCGTCTGCGTGGTGAGCGGGACGATCAGCACCACCACGTCGGCCTCGGGGAGCAGCTCGGGCAGCTCGTCGAAACCGTGCACCCCGGCACGGGCGCTGCGGGCGACCCGGACGACGTCGACCTCGAAGCCCTCGAGCCGGCGCTCGACCGCCTCGCCGATCGCGCCGTACCCCACGATCAGCACGGTGCTGTCGGCCAGCGCCGGCCGCGTGCCGTGCACCCAGGTGTGTGCGTCCTGCGCCCGCACGAAGACCGGGATGCCGCGCAGCGAGGCGAGCATCAGGGTCAGCGCCAGCTCCGCGGTCGACGCGTCGTGGATGCCCCGACCGTTGCACAGCGTCACGCCGTCGGGGACGTGCGGGCGGATGTGCTCGACGCCGGCGGTCATGGTCTGCACGACTCGGAGCGACGACATCCGCGGCACCAGCGTGCTGTCCGCCTCGGAGAACCGGTACGGCGGGACGTAGAACACGACCTCGTCGATGCTCGCCGGCGGGTCGTCGCCCTCGCTCGGCACCACGACCTCGTAGCGCAGGCCGGACGGCGGGTCGCCGAGCAGCTCGGGGTCGAACGGCAGCCAGACCAGGGGTTCGCTCACCCGGACGACCCTAGAGGTGTCTCTGCGAGGAGTTCACCTGACCGTCACACGACGTTGACGACGGCGAAGCACGCGGCACCTAGGTTCGGGGCAGCAGAGCTCGAGAGACCATTCACGGGAGGCGAGATGACCGCGATCCAGCTGTTGATGACCGCGACCAGGCGCGCCGCCCGCTGGCACGTGCACAGCCAGGAGGTCGCCCGACGCAATGCGATGGTGGCGAGCACGGCGCTCACGCAGCGCCGGGCCGAGCTGGACGACGTCGAGGAGTTCCTGGCCGGCCACCAGCGGCAGCACGCCGCCCGCCTTCGGGTCCCGCTCCAGGACCGCACCGCCTGAGGTCCGGTTCACCGGGGCGGGACCCGACTGCGGCACAATTCCCGCATGACCGAGACCGCCGTCAGCCCCGAAGCCGTGCCGCACGGCGGCCGGTCGCTGCGCTTCTACGACGTGACCAGCGCCGACGGCACCCGGCTGCGCGCCTGGACCAACGATGTCGACGGACCGACCGTGCTGCTGTGCAACGGGCTGGGC
Organism: Nocardioides sp.; assembly: GCF_035697785.1. Classification (GTDB taxonomy): domain Bacteria; phylum Actinomycetota; class Actinomycetes; order Propionibacteriales; family Nocardioidaceae; genus Nocardioides_B. The sequence continues at coordinate 3,039 of NZ_DASSCL010000141.1, read as the reverse complement.
ACCAACCCCTACGCGTGGCCGGCCCTGCTCGCCCGCGACTGCGGCGTCCGCGTCGTGTCGTGGAACCACCGCGGCACGGGCGGCTCCGACCGTCCGGCGGACCCGGACCGGGTCGGCGTCGAGGCGTTCGTCGAGGACGCCGTCGCCGTGCTCGACGACGCCGGCATCGGGCGTTGCGTCGTCGCCGGCTGGTCGTTCGGCGTCAACACCGCGTTCGAGCTCGCCACCTTGCACCCGGAGCGGGTGAGCGGGATCTTCGCGGTCGCCGGGGTCCCGGGCGGCACGTTCTCCTCGATGGGCGCGCCGCTGCTGCTGCCCCGGCCGGTGCGGCGTCCGATCGCGATGGGCGTGACCGCGACCCTCGAGCGGCTGGGTCCGCTGGTGACGCCGGTGACCTCCCGGCTGCCGATCGGGCCGGTCGCGGCCGAGCTGCTCATGCACAGCGGCTTCATGCTCCCGGCCCAGGACCGCGCCGACGTGCGCCGCGCGGTCAAGGAGTTCCTCACCACGCCGGTCGACTGGTACATGCACCTCGCTCGCGCCGCGGCCCGGCACCCACGGGTCTCGCTGCGCAAGATCCGGGTGCCGACCACGTTCGTCGCCGGCCGGTGGGACGTGCTCGCCTCGAGCCACGACATGCGCACGGCTGCCGAGCGGATCCCCGACGCGGCGTACCTGGAGCTGCCCGGGTCGCACTTCCTGCAGCTCGAGCACCCCGAGACGGTGCACGAACAGCTGCTGATGCTCATGAGCCGCGTGTCCTGACGCCGTCCGGGCCAGATGGCTACCGTGGCGGGGTGAGACCCGCCGGCACCCGCGCTGCAGTCCTGGTCGCCTGCGCCTTGCTCGCCCTGGTGGCCGCGTGCACCGAGGTCGAGGGCGACCCGGAGGGGCTCGGCAGCCAACCGCCGACACCGCAACCCACGACCCAGACCGGTGAGCCGTCCTCGCCCGACTCCGAGCCCACGACCGACATCGGACGGCCCGGGCGACCGCGCGTCGTCGGCACCGTCGCGCGCAACCTCGCGGCTCCGTGGGGGGTCACGTTCCTGCCCGACGGCAGCGCCCTGGTCGGCGAACGGGACACCCGGCGCGTCGTCGCGATCCCGGCCGGTGGCGGTCGCGTCCGCCCGGTCGGCGAGGTCTCGATCGCGGCGCCGCAGGGTGAGGCCGGCCTGCTGGGGCTGGCCGCGTCCCCGACGTACGACGAGGACTCGCTGGTCTACGCCTACGTCTCGACGGCGGAGGACAACCGGGTGGTCGCGATGCGGTACGCCGACGGCCGGCTGGGCCCGCCGCGACCCGTGCTGACCGGCATCCCCAACGGCTTCGTCCACGACGGGGGCCGGCTGCTGTTCGCCGACGACGGCACGCTGTTCGTGTCGACCGGCGAGATCGGCGAGGAGCAGCTCGCCCAGGACCGCGGATCGCTGGCCGGCAAGATCCTCCGCATCACGACCGACGGCGACCCCGCACCCGACAACCCCGTCGACGGCTCACCCGTCTGGTCGATGGGGCACCGCAACGTGCAGGGGCTCGCGTTCGACGACCGCGGCCGGCTCTGGGCCAGCGAGTTCGGCCAGGACACCTGGGACGAGCTCAACCTGATCTCCAAGGGCCGCAACTACGGCTGGCCGATCCACGAGGGCCGGGCCGAGGGTGAGTCGCGCTACCGCGACCCGTTCGTGCAGTGGCGTACGTCGGAGGCGTCCCCCTCGGGCCTCGCCTTCCACGAGGGCTCGCTGTGGATGGCCTCCCTGCGTGGCGAACGGCTGTGGCAGGTCCCGGTCACCGACCGCGGGGTGGGCCGGGCCCGCGACTGGTTCGTCGGCGCCTACGGCCGGATGCGCACCATCGTGGTCGCACCCAACGGCAACCTGTGGCTCACCACGTCCAACCGCGACGGCCGCGGTTCACCGGCACCGCAGGACGACCGGATCCTCGAGGTCGCCATCCGCTGACTTGTCAGAGCGTGAGCCGGTCCCAGCCGGTCGTCGCACTGACAACTCAGCCGAGCTTCTCGAGGATCAGCTCGCGGACCCGGCCGGCGTCGGCCTGGCCGCGCATCTCCTTCATCACCGCTCCGATCAGCGCGCCGGCGGCCGCCACCTTGCCGTCGCGGATCTTGTCGGCGACCTCGGGGTTGGCGGCGATGGCGTTGTCGACCGCCGCGGACAGCGCCCCCTCGTCCGACACCACTTCCAGGCCACGGGCGGCGACCACCTCGTCGGGGGTGCCCTCACCGGCGAGCACGCCGTCGAAGACCTGGCGGGCGAGCTTGTCGTTGATCCGGCCCTCGTCGACGAGCGCCTGGACGCGCGCGACATCGGCCGGGGTCACGGGCAGGTCCATCAGCTCGACCCCCTGCTCGTTGGCGCGGCGCGCCATGTCGGAGAGCCACCACTTGCGGGCGGCCTGCGGGGCGGCGCCGGCCGCCACGGTCTGCTCGACGAGGAGCAGCGCCCCGGCGCCGACGGTGTCGCGCATCTCCAGGTCGGAGAACCCCCAGGCGGCCTGCAGCCGGGCCCGGTGCTCGCGCGGCGGCTCCGGCAGCTCCTTGCGCAGCTGCTCGACCCACTCGCGCGTCGGCGCGACCGGCACCAGGTCGGGCTCGGGGAAGTACCGGTAGTCCTCGGCGTCGGACTTCTCGCGGCCGGACGTGGTGATCCCGGTGTCCTCGTGCCAGTGCCGGGTCTCCTGGACGATGCGGCCGCCGCCGGACAGGATCGCCGCCTGGCGGCCGATCTCGTAGCGGACCGCGCGCTCGACCGACCGCAGCGAGTTGACGTTCTTGGTCTCGGTGCGGGTGCCGAGCGGGGCGTCGGGTCCCGGCCGCAGCGAGAGGTTGACGTCGCAGCGCAGCGACCCCTGCTCCATGCGTACATCGGACACCCCGAGGCCGAGCAGCAGCTCCCGCAGGTGCGCCACGTAGGCCTTCGCGACGAGCGGTGCCTTGTCGCCGGTGCCGACGATCGGCTTGGTGACGATCTCGATCAGCGGGATGCCGGCTCGGTTGTAGTCGACCAGCGAGTGGTCGGC
>NZ_DASSCL010000140.1:0-8822 GCF_035697785.1 Nocardioides sp. | reverse complement strand
ACGGTGTACTCGCCGAGCTCGCCGGCCTCGAACGTGTCGCCGGGGTTGCCCTCGATGTCGCCGGCGGCCAGGGCGTTGGCGGCGAAGGCGGCCAGGTAGCCCAGGTCCTCGGGGTTCCAGAGCGCGAACGCCTCGACTGTGCCGTTCTCGACGTACTCCCGCATCTGGTTCGGGGTGCCGAGGCCGGTGAGCATGACCTCGCCCTTCTTGTCGGAGTCTGACAGGTAGCGCGCCGCGGCGGCGATCCCCACGGTGGTCGGCGAGATGATGCCCTTCAGGTCAGGGTGGGACTGCAGCAGGGCCGCGGTCTGGTCGAAGGACTTCTGGTCGTCGTCGTCGCCGTAGACCGTGTCCACGAGCTCGATGTCGGCGTAGTCGGGGTTGGAGCCGAGCTCCTCCTCCATCATCTCGATCCACGCGTTCTGGTTGGTCGCGTTGGCGCTCGCCGACAGGATCGCGATCTCACCGGAGCCGTCGATCTGCTCGGAGATCAGCTCGAGCTGGACGTTGGCGATGCCCTCGGCAGTTGCCTGGTTGATGAACAGGTCACGGCACTCGGGGTCGGTGTCGGAGTCGAAGGTGACGACCTTGGTGCCGGCGTCCCGGGCCTGGTTGAGCGCGTCGCAGATCGCGGTCGGGTCGTTCGCCGAGACGATCAAGCCACTGACGCCCTGCTGAGCGGCGGTGTTGATGTACTGCACCTGGGCGTCGGCCGCCGCCTCCTGCGGGCCGACCTCCTCGATCTCGGCGCCGATCTCGTCGGCGGCCTTCTCCGCACCCGCCGTGCTGGTGTCGAAGTACGGGTTGCCGAGGTTCTTGGGCAGCATGGTGAGGGAGACGCTCTCGTCGCCGCCTTCGCCGCCCGCGCTGTCGGTGTCGTCCCCGCCACATGCGGTGAGGACCATGGCGCCGCTGAGCAGCAGCGCCGCGAAAGCGGTAGCCCGCTTCGAGTGGAACTTCATCAGTTCTACCTTCCTTGAGTTTCCACGCCGACCGGCGGGATCTGTGGGTTGGACGCCTCATCACTGGGCGGCCGGTTCCGTCTGGCGGCAAGCCCCGAGAGCGCTGCCAGGACGCTGGGAGCCATCACCGAGGCCACCAGGAGCAGGCCGATGATGATGTTGGTGACGTTGACCGTGACGCTCTCCAGCCGCAGCGCGCTGGAGATCACACCGATCAGCAGGACGCCGGCGATCACGCCGTGCAGGCGGCCACGGCCCCCGAAGATCGAGACGCCGCCGAGCAGGACCGCCGCGATAACCTGGAGCTCGAGCCCGGTGGCGTTGTCGCCACGGGCGCTCCCGAAACGCAGCGTGTAGTAGATGCCGGCCAGGGCGGACACGGCACCGGAGAGCACGAACAGGGTGAGCTTGGTGCGCTCGACGTTGACGCCGGTGAAGTGCGCCGCCTCGGCGTTGAGGCCGATGTCGAAGATGCCCCTGCCGAACGACGTGAAGTGCAGCAGCAGGGCGAAGACCACCGCGAGCACGACGAACAGGACCATGACCCGGGGGATCCCGGTGCCGCCGATCTCGGCGGTCGCGAGGTCGGTCCAGCTGTCCGGGAAGTCGGTGACGGCCTTGGTGCCGAGCAGCCCGACCGCGAGCCCGCGGAACAGGGCCAGGGTGCCGATGGTGACGGCGAGCGACGGCAGTCCGACGTACGCCACGAGGAAACCGTTCAGCGCACCGCAGACGACTCCGGCGAGGAGGGCGACCACGGCGGCGGCAGTCATCGGCAGCCCGGCCTCGTGGAGCACGCCCAGCAGCACGCTGCTCAGCCCGACGACACTGGCCACGGACAGGTCGATCTCACCCGTCACGATCACCAGCGTCATCGGCAGGGCGATCAGCAGGATCGGCATGGTGTCCAGGAGCAGGAAGGTCAGCGTCAGCGGCCCGTCGAAGTTGGGCACGTTGGCGATCGAGTAGAGCACCACGGCGACGAGCAGGGCGATGACCGCGGCCTCCCGGGTGAGCAGCAGGCGCCGCCACAAGGGTTGCGCGTGCTCGGCGTACGAGCGGACGGGGGCCTCGATGGTCGTCGTCATGACTCGTCCCTTGCCTCGATGAGCTTGCGGGCCTGCCGGGCCGAGAGCACGCGGTCGAGCACGATCGCGCCGATGATCAGTGCACCGACGACGGCGCGCTGCCAGAAGTCCGGGATCCCGAGGATCGGCAGCGCCCGGTCGATCGTCACCAGGAGGACGGCGCCGATGGCCGCACCCCAGACCGTGCCGCTGCCGCCGAAGATGGCGACGCCGCCGATGACGACCGCGGCCACGGCCTCGAGCTCGATGCCGGTGCCCGCGCCCGAGCTGACGGTCCCGTAGCGGGCGGCGAACATGACGCCGGCGAGCCCGGCCAGCGCACCGCTGAGCACGAACGCGGCGAGCACTCGACGGCGCACGTTGAGGCCGTAGAGCTCGGCGGCCTCCGGGTCGGAGCCGATGGCGTACATCTCACGTCCGCCGCGGTGGGCGTAGAGGTAGTAGCCGACGACACCGACGACCACGGCCGCCACGATGAAGAGCACCGGGATCGAGAGCACCGACCGGGTGCCCAGTCTCAGGAAGTCGCGCGGCATGTCACCGGCGTTGATCCGGTCGCTGCCGGCCCAGGTGAGCACGATGCCCCGGTAGATGTAGAGCGTGCCGAGCGTGATGACCAGCGCGGGCACCCGCCCCAGCGCGACCAGCAGGCCGTTGACCAGTCCGAGGAGACCGCCGGCGACCACCCCGGCCGCGACGACGGCGACGATCGGCAGACCGGGGAAGTCCAGGAAGAGCCGGCCGGTGAGGTACGCCGTGAGCCCGAGGACCGAGCCCACCGACAGGTCGACGTTGCGGGTGATGATCACGACGGCCTGGCCCGCCGCCAGCACCAGCAGGATCGCAGGCGTGAGCAGCAGGTCGCGCCAGGAGTTCGCGCTGAACAGGAAGCTCGGCGTCTTCACCGTCGCGGCCGCGATGACCAGCAGCAGCACGATCAGGATCGACATCTCGCGTGAACGCACGACGGTGTTGAAGACGCGCACGGCCGGCGACTGGCGGCTGGGCTCGACCAGCCGCTCGATCTCGGCGTCGTGCACCGGCGCGGTGTCGACAGGCACGGTGTCGCTCATCGCGCGGTCTCCTCGGTGCGGGTGGCGGCGCGCATGACGTTCTCGGGAGTCGCCTCCTCGCGCGGGATGTCGGCGGTGATCCGGCCCTCGCACACGACGAGGACGCGGTCGGCCATCCCGAGCACCTCGGGCAGCTCGGAGGAGATCATCAGGACGGCCATGCCCTGCCCGGCCAGGTCGGAGAGAAGGCGGTGCACCTCGGCCTTGGTGCCGACGTCGATGCCCCGGGTCGGCTCGTCGATGACCAGCACCCTCGGGTCGGTGGCCAGCCACTTGGCGATCACGACCTTCTGCTGGTTGCCGCCGCTCATGGTGGCGGCGTTCATGTCGAGCGCCCCGGTCTTGACTGCCAGCTTGCCGGCCCACGGAGCCGCCGAGCGGCTCTCGGCCGAGCCGGTGAGCAGGCCGGCCCTGGCGAGACCTCCCCGGATCACACCCGCGATGTTGCGGGCGACCGATGCCTCGGTGACCAGACCCTGCTTGCGGCGGTCCTCCGGGATGAACGCCATCCCGGCCCGGATCGCCGCGCGCGGGTTGTGCGCCGGCACCGGCCTGCCGCCGAGCGTGACGCGACCCGTGTGGTACCGGTCCACGCCGAAGACCGCACGCGCGATCTCGCTGCGTCCGGCGCCGACGAGACCGGCCAGACCGACGATCTCGCCGGCTCGGACCTCGAAGCTCACGTCGTGGAAGACCCCGGCAGAGCTCAGGCCCTCGACCCGAAGCACCGGTTCACCGATCGTGGCCGGCGTCTTCGGGAACAGGTCACCGACCTCTCGACCCACCATCAGCGCCACGATCGTGTCGACGTCGGTGTCCGTGGTGCGCACCGTGTCGATGTAGGCGCCGTCCCGCATCACCGTGATCGTGTCGCACAGGTCGAAGACCTCGTCGAAGCGGTGGGAGATGAACACCAACGCCCGGCCCTCGTCACGGAGGCTGCGCGCGACCGTGAACAGGCGCTCGACCTCGACTCCGCTCAGCGCCGCGGTCGGCTCGTCCATGATCAGGACCCGCGCGTCCAACGAGATGGCCTTGGCGATCTCGATGATCTGCTGGTCGGCGATCGACAGCCCCTGCGCCGGGCGGCGCGGGTCGATGTGCACCCCGAGCCGCGCGAACAGCGACCCGGCCTCGGCGTACATCGCGGCCCGGTCGATCCGCCGGCCGGCGCCGACAGGCTGACGGCCCATGAAGATGTTCTCCGTCACCGAGAGGTCGGGGAAGAGCGTCGGCTCCTGGTAGATCACCGCGATGCCCAGGGCTTTGGACTCGGCGGTGGAGGCGAAGTCCACGCTGACTCCCCCCAGCAGCATCTCGCCCGCGTCCCGCCGGTGCACTCCCGCGACGATCTTCACCAGGGTCGACTTGCCGGCGCCGTTCTCGCCGACCAGGGCGTGGATCGAGCCGGCGTCGGCGCGGAGACTGCCGGAGCTCAACGCGACGACTGCGCCGAAGGACTTCGTCACGTTCCGCAGCTCGAGCACCGGGGTGCCCGAGGACGGTGCGGGACTGGGTGTCGGCATCGCCGGCCTCCGATTGAAAGGTTTCAAGTTCGAGCTCGACGCTACGTGAGTAGCGGCACACCGGTCAAGCACTCGGACTCAGAAAGTTCGCAAGCAGGGCTGATCGGCTTGCCGCCCACCCCGATCGAAGGGGCTACCCTGAGCCAGGCATTTGGACGTTTCAAGTCGGGAGGCGGGATGACGCGCAAGAGCGGGGATGTGTCGTCGTTCTCGGCTGCCCGTTCCGCGGGGGTCAAGGACGTTGCCGCCGCCGCCGGTGTGTCGCTGGGCACCGTGTCCAACGTGCTCAACCGTCCCGACCGGGTCAGCGCCCGCACCCGCGCTCGTGTCGAGAAGGCCATGGCCGAGCTCGGCTTCGTGCGCAACGAGTCGGCACGGCTGCTGCGCGCCGGACGAAGCAGCACTCTCGCCTACGTGATGCTCGATGCCACCAACCCGTTCTTCACCGATGTAGCTCAGGGCATCGAGTCGGCCGCCGACGAGCACGACCTCTCGCTGTTCATCTGCAACAGCGACAACAGCGCGGCCCGCGAGCGGAAGTACCTCACCCGGCTGCAGGAGCAGCGGGTGCAGGGCGTGCTCGTCACCCCGGTCGACCCGATGGAGCCCCTGCTCGACGAGGTCGCCCGGCACGGCACCCCGGTCGTGATCGTCGACCGCACCCGAGACAAGGCGACGCACTGCTCGGTCGCCGTCGACGACGTGCTCGGCGGCCGGATCGCGGTGGAGCACCTGCTCGACCTGGGACACCGACGGGTGGCGTTCGTGGGCGGGCCGGAACGCATCGGCCAGGTCCGCGACCGGCGGGCCGGCGCCATCGCCGCGCTCGAGGACGCGGGCGGCGACCCGCCCGACCTCGTCGAGGTGCGGACCGAGGCTCTCACAGTGGCCGAGGGTCGCGGCGCCGGCGAGCGGATCGCCGGCATGCCGACGTCCGCGCGGCCGACCGCGGCCTTCTGCGCCAATGACCTGCTCGCCCTGGGCCTGCTGCAGAAGTGCGTGGCCCTCGGCCTGCGTGTGCCCGATGACCTCGCGATCGTGGGATACGACGACATCGAGTTCGCCGCCGCCGCGGCGGTCCCGCTGACCTCGGTACGCCAGCCTCGTCGCCAGCTGGGCCGGCGGGCGACCGAGCTGCTGCTGGACGAAGCGACCAACCCGGACCACCAGCACGAGCAGGTGCTGTTCACCCCGGAGCTCGTGGCGCGGGCCTCGACGCGGCGCTGAGGCTCCGGGCGAGGTGACTCGACCCGCGACAGGGATACCTGGACGCCCAACTAGAGTGCGGGGCATGCCTGCGAACCGTGTGATGCCGACCGAGGAGGCCGCCGACCTGATCGGCCTGGTCCGCGACCTGGCGACCCGGGAGCTGGCGCCGCGGGCGGCGGAGGCGGAGGCGACGGAGACCTTCCCACGCGACGTCTTCGCCATGCTCGGCAAGGCGGGCTTGCTGGGCCTGCCCTACCCCGAGGAGTACGGCGGCGGCGGCCAGCCCTACGAGGTCTATCTCCAGGCGCTCGAGGAGATCGGCGCGGTGTGGAGCAGCATCGGCGTCGGGGTGAGCGTCCACGCGCTGAGCTGCTTCGGCCTGTTCACGAGGGGCACCGAGGAGCAGAAGCAGAAGTTCCTGCCCGACATGCTCGGCGGCGACCTGCTCGGCGCCTACTGCCTGTCCGAGCCGCACGCGGGCTCCGACCCGGCCGCGATGACCACGCGCGCGAGGCGCGACGGCGACGACTACGTGCTCACCGGAGCCAAGGCGTGGACGACGCACGGCGGGCACGCCGACTTCTACAAGGTGATGGCCCGCACCGGTGACGGCCGCAACGACATCTCCTGCTTCCTGGTGCCCGCGACTGCCGAGGGTCTGACCTCGGACGCCCCGGAGCGGAAGATGGGGCTGACCGGAAGCACCACGACGACCATGCGCCTCGACGGCGTCCGGATCCCCGTCGAGCGCCGGCTCGGCGAGGAGGGCGAGGGCCTGAAGATCGCGCTGGCGGGGCTCGACGCCGGCCGGCTCGGCATCGCCGCGGTCGCAACCGGCCTCGCGCAGGGTGCGCTCGACCAGGCCGTCGCCTACGCCAAGGAGCGCACCACGTTCGGCAAGCCGATCATCGACCACCAGGGGCTCGCGTTCGTGCTCGCCGACATGGAGGCCGCCGTCGAGTCCGCCCGGGCGACGTACCTGGCCGCGGCCCGCCTCAAGGACCAGGGCCTGCCGTACTCCATGCAGGCCTCGGTCGCCAAGCTGGTCGCCACCGACAACGCGATGAAGGTGACCACGGACGCCGTTCAGGTGCTCGGCGGCTACGGCTACACGCGCGACTTCCCCGTCGAGCGCTACATGCGCGAGGCGAAGGTCATGCAGATCTTCGAGGGCACCAACCAGATCCAGCGCATGGTGATCGGTCGTGCCCTCGCCGCCACGGGCGTCGCGGGCGGCACCGTCACCGTCGCGCGCTGACCCCGGTCCGACCGATCCCGAACCAGGAGACCAACGCATGCTGCTCGACAACACCTCCGCCATCGTCACCGGCGGCGCCTCCGGCCTCGGCTCCGCCACCGCCCGGGCCCTGGCCGCACGCGGGGTCCGCGTGGTCGCCGTCGACCTCGAGGTCGGGCAGGCGCCGGAGATCGACGGAGTCGCTTATGTCCAGACCGACGTCACCGAGCCGGCGCAGGTGCAGGCGGCCGTCGACCGGGCCGCCGAGGCCGGCCCGCTGCGGACGGTCGTCAACTGTGCCGGCATCGCACCGTCGATGCGGATCCTCGGCAAGAAGGGCCCGCACGACCTCGATGCGTACGCCACCGTCGTCAAGGTCAACCTGATCGGCTCGTTCAACGTGCTCACGCTGGCCGCCGAGAAGATCGCGGCGAACGAGCCGCTCGACGACGGCCAGCGCGGAGTCGTCGTCAACACCGCCTCGATCGCGGCGTACGACGGCCAGGTCGGCCAGGCGGCGTACGCCTCGTCCAAGGGCGGCATCGTCGGCCTGACGCTGCCGGCCGCCCGCGACCTGGCGCAGTACGGCATCCGGGTGAACACCATCGCCCCCGGAATCGTGGAGACCCCGATGCTGGCCACCGTCTCGGAGGAGTTCCGTGCCGGGCTCGCGGCCGGCGTGCCGTTCCCGCAGCGGCTCGGCCGCCCGGACGAGTTCGCCCAGCTCGCGCTCGCGATCATCGAGCACGACTACCTCAACGGTGAGGTCATCCGGATGGACGGCGCGCTGCGGATGGCACCGCGCTGACCCACCGATGATCGGGGCCCGCCAGCGCTGATCGAGCCCGTCGTTCCCTGACCGAGCCGAGCCGGGCTCGATCACCGGTGACCCACTGCGGATCACCGGTGATCGAGCACGCCATGACCCGTCAGTCCCGGATCATCCGTCGTTGCCGCACCAGCGTGAACCCACCGGCGAGGAGCAGCAGCACGCCGCCCGCAGCGAGGGTGCTCACCAGCGACCCGGCACCCGTGCTCGGCAGCACGCCTGCAGCGGGTGCGGCCTGCGCCGCCTTCGGGGTGGCGACCTCCTGCACCCCGGCCACGGCCGGCGGCCGGTTGACGCCCGGAGGCTGCTCCTCCTCGCCCAGCACGGCCGGAGGCGCGACACCGGGCGGCGTCACGCCGGGCACCAGACCCGGTGGCGTGACCCCCGGCGGGACCACGGGCGGCACGACCGGCGGCACGACCGGGTTGCACGGCTTGCCCGGCGCGTCGACGCACGGCGGCACCGGGTTGCAGGGCTTGCCCGGCTGGTCCACGCACGGCGGCACCGGGTTGCACGGCTTCTCCGGGGTGTCGACACACGGCGGCACCACCGGGGCCTTGCAGCCGGTGTGCGCGGGGTTGCCGGCGCTCTTGCCGTCCTTGCCCTTGCCGATGCCGTTGTTGTCGTCGCACTCGTAGCCGTTGTTGCCGTCGTCGTCAGCGTTCGGCATCTGTCCGGGCGGGTTCTTGTTGTCCGCCTTGCCCACACAGCCCGCGCACGGCTTGCCCTTGGCCTGGCCACGGTCGTTGCCGTTGCCGGACGGCGAACCGTCACGGGTCGAGCAGTACACGCCACCCGGGCACTGACCGTTGGCCCCGCCGGAGTTCTGGTCGGCGTTGCTCAACGGCTGCGGTTGCGTCGGGTCGCCCGAGGTACCGCCGGTGCCGCCGCTCGCGTG
>NZ_DASSCL010000139.1:0-27400 GCF_035697785.1 Nocardioides sp. | reverse complement strand
GAGGTCGCGGTCATCTCGCTCGGCGGCATCGTGACCAGCCTGTCGGTCCGCACCGCCGGTGACGAGCTCGACCAGGCGATCATCGCGTGGATGAAGAAGGAGTACTCCCTGATGCTCGGGGAGCGCACCGCCGAGGAGATCAAGATGACCCTCGGCTCCGCCTTCCCGCTGCCCAGCGAGCCCGAGGCCGAGGTGCGGGGCCGCGACATGGTCTCCGGGCTGCCCAAGACCGTCGTGGTGTCCTCGGCCGAGGTGCGGATGGCGCTCGAGGAGCCGCTGCACGCGATCGTCGACGCGGTGCGCACCACCCTGGACCAGACCCCGCCGGAGCTGGCCGGCGACATCATGGACCGCGGACTGGTGCTGACCGGCGGCGGAGCGCTGCTGCGCGGTCTCGACGAGCGGATCCGCCACGAGACCGGGATGCCCGTGCACATCGCCGAGGACCCGCTGCACTCGGTGGCGATGGGCGCCGGCAAGTGCGTGGAGGAGTTCGAGGCGCTCCAGCAGGTCCTCGTCTCGGAGCCCAGGCGGCGGTAGGACCCGATGAGCGTGCCTTCCCCCCACCCGCGCCCGTCGCGGACCGTCGTGGTCCTGCTCCTGCTCGCGTGCTTCACCGTCATCACCCTCGACGTGCGCGGCGGCGACGACTCACCCGTCGAGCCGCTCCGCTCGGCGGTCGGGTCGGTGCTCGGCCCGGTCGAGCGCGGCACCGCCGCGGCCGTCCGTCCAGTGGTCGCCGTGCCCGGCTTCTTCCGCACCACCAAGGGTCTGCGCGACGACGTCGCCCGGCTCGAGGCCGAGAACGCCCGGCTCCGCGGATCCCTCGCCACCACCGACATCGACCGCAACCGCGCGGCCGAGCTCGACGGGCTGCTCGCCGGCGCCCGCAGCACCGGCTACGCGCTCGTCCCCGCGCGGGTCGTGGCGATGGGCCCGGCCCAGACGTTCACGCGCGCGGTGACGATCGACGCCGGCACCTCGTCGGGCATCGCGCCGGACATGACCGTGCTCAACAACGACGGCCTCGTCGGCCGGGTGATCCGGGCCGACCGGACCACCGCCACCGTGCTGCTCATCGTGGACCAGGAGTCCGTGGTCGGCGGCCGGCTCGGCTCCACGATGGAGATCGGCTACCTGCGCGGGCGCGGCCAGCACGGGGACGACGCCAAGCTCGACCTCGACCTCGTGGACCAGTCGGTCACCCCGGCGCGCAACGACGTGCTGGTGACCTGGGGCAGCCGCAACGGCGCGCCGTACGTCGCCGGCGTCCCGATCGGCAAGGTCACCAGCGTGCGCAGCAGCCCCTCGCAGCTGTCCGCCCAGGCCACGATCGAGCCGTACGTCGACTTCACCTCGCTCGACCTCGTCGGTGTCGTGGTCGACCCCGACACCCGCGGCGACCGCCCGGTGATCACCGCCGGGAAGCAGGAGGAGCAGCGATGACCCTGGTCCGCGCCGGCATCCTGGCCGCGCTGCTCGTTGCGGCGGTGTGCCTGCAGGTCGCCGCCTTCCCACACGTGTCCTTCGACGGCGTCGTGCCGAACCTCGCCCTGCTCCTGGTGGTGGCGGCGGCGCTGGTGCGCGGCCCGGACTTCGCCGCCACGCTGGGCTTCTTCGCCGGGCTGGCCATCGACCTCGCTCCGCCGGCCGACCACGTCGCCGGCCGTTGGGCGCTCGCACTCGTGGTGGTCGGCTACGTCGCCGGCAGGGTCCGCCAGGACGCCGGTACGTCGGCTGGTGCCGCTGTCATCACCGTCGCCGCGTCGTCCTTCATCGGCACCTCGCTCTTCGCGCTCAGCGGCATGCTGCTCCACGACCCGGCCGTGCCGGCGACCGAGGCGCTCGCGGTGATCCCGGTCGCGGTGGTCTACGACGTGCTGCTCACCCCGTTCGTGCTCCCGCTCGCCATGCGGTTGTTGCGCAGGATCGAGCCCCATCGGGTCGCGTACTGATGCGGGTCTCGACCGGCGGGGCGGACCGGGTCCGCGCCAGCAGCGCGACCCGGGGAGCGCTGCGTCTCGTGGTCGTGCAGGTGCTGGTGCTCACGCTGTTCGTGACGCTCTTCGCTCGGCTCTGGTACCTCCAGGTGCTCGGTGGCGAGGCCTACCAGGCGAAGGCCGCGGAGCAGTCGGTCCGCGAGCTCGTCGTGCAGCCGGCGCGGGGCCTGATCGTCGACGACATGGGACGCCCGCTGGTCGCCAGCCGCACATCCTGGGTGGTCACGGTCGACCGCACCCTGCTGCACAAGCTCGCCGAGGACGAGCAGGAGACCCTGCTGCGTCGCGTCGCGCGGGTCGTGGGCAGCAGCTACAAGAAGGTGCACGCGCGCACTCTGCTCTGCGGTGAGCCGGGTTCGGTCCAGGGCACCTGCTGGAACGGCTCGCCCTACCAGCCGGTGCCGGTCGCCGAGGACGTCCGGCAGCAGGTCGCCGTCTCGATCATGGAGCAGGGCGAGGATTTCCCGTCGGTGCTCGTGGAGCAGCAGAACGTCCGCGCCTACCCCGCGCCGTACGGCATCAACGCGGCACACCTGCTGGGCTACCTGAGCCCCATCACCGAGGACGAGCTCGACCGCGCCGAGGCACGCGACGACACCTCGGTGCACGGCGCCTCCGTGGTGGGCCGGGCCGGCGTCGAGAAGCAGTACGACCGCTTCCTGCGCGGCCAGCCGGGCTACAAGTCCGTCGCCGTCGACTCGATGGGTCGCGTGCTCGGCACGACCGGCGAGACCGAGGGCCAGGTCGGCGACACCCTCGTCACCTCGATCGACGCGCGGGTGCAGGCGGTGGTCGAGCAGCAGCTCGCGCAGACCATCAAGACCGCGCGGCAGACCCGCGACACCGTGACCGGACGCAACTACGTCGCCGACTCCGGCGCGGCCGTCGTGCTGGACGCCACCAACGGCCGGGTGGTCGCGATGGCCGGCCTGCCGACCTACGATCCCGGCGTCTGGGTGGGCGGCATCTCGTCCAAGGCCCTGTCCCGGCTGTACTCGAAGAAGGCCGGTACGCCGCTGCTGTTCCGTGCCACCCAGGGCCAGTTCGCCCCCGGCTCCACGTGGAAGCCGTTCATGACCGCGGGTGCGCTCTCGCACGGCTACGACTACGACACCCGGCTGAACTGCTCCTCGGCGTTCCAGGTCGGCAACCGCGCCTTCAAGAACTACGAGTCCGGCGCCTACGGCTACATCGGCTTCGACAAGGCGCTGCAGGTCTCCTGCAACACCTTCTTCTACCGCGTGGGCTACGGCTACTGGGCCCGGCTGGGCAGCGACGTCGACGACGTCAAGGCCCGCGACCCGCTGGTGCGCACCGCGCAGATGTTCGGCTTCGGCAAGGAGTCCGGGATCGACATCCCGGGCGAGGCGCCCGGCCGGATCGCGGACCGCAAGTGGAAGCTCGCCTACTGGAAGTCCAACAAGGACTACTACTGCAAGCTCGGCAAGGAGCCCGGCTACGACTTCCTGCACCGCTTCGCGCGCGAGTTCTGCGTCGAGGGCTTCGCCTACCGCGCGGGTGACGCGGTCAACTTCGCGATCGGCCAGGGCGACACGATCGTCACACCGCTGCAGCTGGCCCGTGCCTACGCGGCCATCTCCAACGGCGGCACGCTGTGGGAGCCGCGGGTGGCCAAGGCGGTGGTCGATCCCGACGGCAACGTCGTGAAGGAGATCAAGCCCAAGCGCGCGTCGCGGGTCAAGGTGACCAAGCGCGACCTGCAGTACATCGACACCGCCCTCCAGGGCACCTCCCGCACCGGCACGATGGCGTGGCGGCTCGTCGACTTCCCGCTCGACAAGGTGCGGATCCGGTCCAAGACCGGCTCGGCCGAGGTCTACGGCAAGCAGAGCACGTCGTGGGTCGCGACCTACGACAAGCGCTACGTCGTGGTGATGATGGTCTCCCAGGGCGGCACCGGGTCCGGCACGTCGGGCCCAGCCATCCGCAAGATCTGGGAGGCGCTGTACGGCGTCAACGGGATGAAGGTCGACCGCAAGGCCGCCGCCCTCCCGGGCGCGAAGCCGCCGGCGCGGCTCCCGGTGTTCGCCGACGACGGGGCGATCCTGCCGCCGATGGCGCGCGGCCCGGAGAAGTCCCGCGACCCCAAGAAGGCGAAGAGATGAGCGCCACCACCTCCGCACGTCCGCGCATCCGCGTCGAGACCACGTCGCGGGTCCGCGGCGTACGCCTCGACTGGGTGATGCTGCTCGCGGTCGCCGGCCTGCTCGCCATGGGAGCGCTGCTCGTGTGGTCGGCCACCTCGAGCCGCGAGCTGCTGGTCGGCGACGACTCGCACGCGTACCTCAAGAAGCAGCTGGTCAACATCGCCATCGGCGTGGTCCTCGCGCTGATGGTCACCGCGACCGACCACCGGTGGGTGCGCATCCTGGCCCCGCTGGTGTACGTCGCATCGGTCGTCGGGCTCGTGCTCGTGCTCGCCATGGGCAGCACCATCAACGGGTCGCGGTCGTGGATCGTGATCGGCGGGCTGTCCGTCCAGCCGGCGGAGTTCGCCAAGCTGGCCGTCGTCATCGGCATGGCCCTGCTCATCGCGGAGCGCACCGAGGGGTCGTTGCGCTCTCGCGAGGTCCGCACCCTCGACGTGGTCGGCATGCTGCTCATCGCGGGCGTGCCGGCCGTGCTGATCCTGGCCCAGCCCGACCTCGGCACCATGCTGGTCCTGACCGCCACCGTGTTCGGCGTGATCGCGGTCTCCGGGGCGCCGAGAGGCTGGCTGCTGGGCCTCGCCGGTGCGGGAGTCGTCGCCGCGGTGGCCGCGGTGCAGGTCGGCCTGCTCGCGGACTACCAGCTCGACCGTTTCCTGGCGTTCACCGACCCGGACCTCGACCCGCGCGGGGCCGGCTACAACACGACCCAGGCCCGCATCGCGATCGGCAACGGCGGCGTGCTCGGCCAGGGGCTCTTCGGCGGCTCGCAGACGCGCTCCGGCTTCGTGCCCGAGCAGCACAACGACTTCATCTTCACCGTGGCGGGGGAGGAGCTCGGTCTGGTCGGCTCGGCCCTGCTGATCCTCCTGCTCGGTGTGCTGCTGTGGCGGGCGCTGTCGATCGCGGCGCACGCCGACGACCTGTTCGGAAGGCTCGCGGCGGCCGGCATCGCGTGCTGGTTCGGCTTCCAGTCCTTCCAGAACATCGGGATGTGCCTGGGGATCATGCCGGTCACCGGCGTTCCGCTGCCGCTCGTGTCCTACGGCGGGTCGTCGATGTTCGCGACCCTGATGGCCGTCGGCCTCCTGCAGAACATCCACTTGCGCAGCGCTGCCGGCATCGGCGTCGCCCCGTCGCGGCTGGTCCGCTCACGCTACTGAGCGGACCGGCCGCGACGGCGGACGACGCTCAGCCCGCGAGGTCGGCGAGGAAGTCCGCGTAGGAGATCACGCCCCCGTGCCCGCCGGCGATCCACTGCACGTCGAGCCCGTTCGCGCGGATCAGGTCGTCGAGCGCCTGCCCGCCGTCACCGGGTGGCGTGCCGGGCGTGTAGACGTCGCTGACGAACAGCACGCCGCCGGTGTGCAGATAGGTCACCGTCATGTCGACCGAGTGCGGCACGTCGAACGGGAACACCTCGACCGGCTGCCGCGAGTCCGTGAGCAGCAGGCTCGCGTCCGAGGGGACCTCCACCACCCGCGCCCGTCGGTCGGTCCGGTCGAGCCGGTCGGGAAGGATGGAGGAGTCGCGCTCGGCGAAGACCTGCCGGAAGAACGGCGCCGCGGCTTCGTGGACGACCGCCCGGGCGCCGCGCGCGACGTACGCCCGTTGGCCGCCGGCGTGGTCGGAGTGGTGGTGCGTGGTCACGACATGAGTGATCGCGGCCCGCGGGTAGCGGTCCCGCACGTACTCGATCACGGCCTCGGCCCGGTGGTCGTGCAGGGCGCCCTCGAGGACGACGACGCCGCTGTCCCGACGTACGACGAGCGAGTTGTTCGCCACGCCGCCGAGCAGGGTCACGCCGGGGACGACTCGCTGCGGGTCGATCGTGGTCTGCCCGCCGTCCTTGATGAACCCGAGGTTCACGAACGACATGAGCCACTCGCCGGTCTTCTCGCCGATCCGGTAGAGCTCCGCGTCGAAACGCTCGGCATCCACGTCGGACGGGATCCGGAAGACCCTTCCGGTGAACGCCGGGTTCGCGGTGAGGTCCGACCGGACCTCGCGGTGCAGGCGCTCACCGTCGGAGCGGATCGCGACCACCTCGGGGAACCGCAGCCCGTCGCCGGCGGCAGTCCACCGCTGGTAGCGGACGTCGATCCGCACGTCCCGGCGCAGGTAGTCGTGCTGGAGGGTGCGCAGCCGCGTGATCTCCCCGGTGCGGGTGTCCACGAACAGGCGTACCGGCGCGACGGCGTGGTCCAGCACCAGCACCCGGTGCGGCCGGCCGTTCACCGTGCGGGTGCCGGCGTCCTCGGTCGTCCCGGGGCTCCGCAGCGCCTGCCGCAGCAGGACGTGCGGGTTGAGCAGGGCCAGCTGCTCGCGGATCGCGGCGGCCCGGTCACCCGTCATCGGCTTCCTCGCAGCGGGCGAGAAGTTCGCGTCGACGCCCCGGATGAACCCTCGGCGTCCGTTGACCACCTCGTGCACGTTGCGGTCCGCCCCGACCGAAGTGCGTACCGCATCGACCCGCACGCCGTTGCCGCTGCCCGGGGTGCCGAGCCGGTAGCGGACCCGCTGGTCGAACGACGAGCCGGGTGACGCCGGTCCGCCCGGCCGCAGGCCCTCGTCGTGGATCCACGCTCGACCCGACGCGGTGTACTCGAACGAGCGCAGGCCGGCCAGTGCCTGGGCGCCGCCGACAGCGCGGACGGCGAGCCGCAGCGCCGGTCCTCCCGGGGCGGCGAGGCTCGCGGTCCGCGAGCCTGCCTGTCCGGGTGGCGCGCCGACCGCCGGCACCAGGCCGGCGAGACTCACGGACAGGGCCAGGGCGCCGGCCGCGGCGGCGCCTACGGGCTTGCGGATGGTCATGGCTCCCCCTGGGGGTCGGTGGGCCGCACCGGACCGGCAGGATCTGGTCAGCCCGGACTCTGGATCGTGCCCGTTCACCGAAGCACGCTGCGCCGCGCGGATGCATGACCCGACCGGGTCATCAACGGCCGGAATTCCCCGAAGTCGTCCGCTGGGTGCACGTGAGTGTCCGGCCGCCGAGACGGGGGCGGCGCCCCGGCCGTCGATGCGAGGACGACCGAGGCGCCGTGGCGGGGGTTGCTACCCGCTCGGTGCGGTCAGTAGACGCTCACCCCGTAGCGGCCGAGCGCCTCGGTGACGGGCTGGAAGAACGTCGTACCTCCCGAGCTGCAGTTGCCGCTGCCGCCGGAGGTGAGGCCGAGCGCGGTGCTGCCGGCGAACAGCGAGCCACCCGAGTCGCCGGGCTGGGCGCAGACATTGGTCTGGATCAGCCCGCTCACCGACCCCTCGGCGTAGTTCACGGTGGCGTTGAGCGCCTGCACGTAGCCGCCGTACCAACCGGTGGTGCTGCCGCTGCGGGTGACGTACTGCCCGACGTAGGGGTTGCCCGCGCCGGTGATGTCGCGGTAGCTGCCGTTGTAGAGGTAGACGTTGCCGGCGCCGGGAGAGGCCGAGTAGCGCACGATGCCGTAGTCGTTGCCCGGGAAGCTGGTGCCGGCCCGGGTGCCGAGCAGCGAGGTCTGGCTCGAGTTTGCGTACCAGTTGGCGCCGATGTTGGTGCAGTGCCCCGCGGTGAGGAAGTAGTAGGTGCTGCCGCTGCGCACGTTGAAGCCGAGCGAGCAGCGTCCGCCACCGGCGTAGATCGCCTGACCGCCCGAGACCGTCGTGCTGAAGGTGCCTCCCACACGCTCGACGCGGACCGCGTCACCGAAGCGCTCGACGACGCTGTCGACGTGGGCGGCGTCTGCATCGGAGACCGTGCCGTCGAGGGAGACGACGACCTGGTTGGCCGCGTGGTCGACGGCCCAGCCGGTGCCCGGGGTGGACACCTCCTGCTCGAGGGCCCCGGTCGCGGCGGCGAGGTCGGCCTCGGAGTGCTTGACCACACGTACGACGACGTCGGCGGGCGCGCTGCGGCGGGCCTTCGCGGCCGCGGCCCGGTCGCTCACGTTGACGACCATCGTCTCTCGTTCGCGGTCGAACCAGACGCCGGCAGCGTCGGCGCCCACGTCGCGAGCCGTGGCGCGGGCGGCGCGAGCCTCCTGCATGCCGGCGTCGGCGCGGGCGACCTCGGCGCGGGCGGGGTCTGCCGCCGCGGACGGGCCGTCGTTCGGAGCCGCCGGAGCCGGCGCCGCGACGAGCGCGGAGACGGCCGTCGCCAGGGCCGCGGACGCGACCAGGGCCACCTTTTGGCGGCGGGGGTGGATGGATCTCATGGGGATCTCCCTTCGAGGGAGGGCGCACCCGATGCACGCCCTCTCGCCGCCGACAGCCGCCGAACGGGGCCGGTAGCTGGGGGCGGAGGACCCCTCGCGGTGGCGTCGGCCTTGCAGAGGTACCACTGTCTAGACCGGGCCTCAAGGGTGCAGAGGACTGCACGTTCGTGCGCTGCACGAACATGAACGTCCGCGCCTCGTGACCGCCTCCGGGCCCGGCACTAGTTTCCGAGGACTCGCCGAGGACGGCACCCATCCGACTCGGCGACAGCACTGGTCAGGGTGCGGCAACCGGCTGCACCCCCACCCCTCGGGAGAAACACGTGACCCATCACAGTCACCTCGGCGCGCCGCGAGGCGGCGCCGCCATCGCCGCGGCCGCCCTCACGGCCACGGCCCTGGTCACCGGCGCGGCCGCCGCACCCGCCGTCGCCGGTGAGAAGGAGAAGGCCCCGCTATTCGGCACCGCCAAGGCGTCGGCGATCGACGGCCGCTACATCGTGGTCATGAACGACCGCGTGAAGAACGCCGACGAGGCCGAGGCCAGGTCCCAGGCGAAGGCGCACGGCGGCAAGGTGCTGAACACATTCGGCGCCGTCCTCAACGGATTCTCGGCCAAGCTGCCCGACGCCGCCGTCGAGCGGCTGCGCACGAACCCCGACGTCGCCTTCATCGAGGCCGACCAGCGGTTCTCCATCGATGCCACCCAGTCGCCCGCGACCTGGGGCCTGGACCGCATCGACCAGCGCAACCTCCCGCTGAACAACAGCTACACCTATGAGGCGACCGGGTCAGGGGTCACGGCGTACATCATCGACACCGGCATCCGCGCCTCGCACGCGCAGTTCGGCGGCCGGGTCGGCGCGGGCTACACCGCGATCAGCGACGGCAACGGCACCAACGACTGCAACGGCCACGGAACCCACGTGGCGGGCACGGTCGGCGGGTCGACGTACGGCGTCGCCAAGCAGGTCACCCTGCGCCCCGTGCGCGTCCTCGACTGCTCCGGCAACGGCTCCACCAGCGGCGTCATCGCCGGCGTCAACTGGGTCACCTCCAACCATGCCGCGGGCACTCCGGCGGTCGCGAACATGAGCCTCGGCGGTGGTGTCTCCTCGGCGTTGGACACCGCGGTGACCAACTCGATCAACGACGGCGTGACCTACGCCGTCGCCGCAGGCAACGAGAACACCAACGCGTGCAACGGCTCCCCGTCCCGGGTGGGCGCCGCTGTCACGGTCGGCTCGACGACCAGCACCGACGCGCGCTCGAGCTTCTCCAACTACGGCAGCTGCCTCGACCTCTTCGCGCCGGGCTCCAGCATCACGTCGGCCTGGTACACCGGCGACTCCGCGACCAACACCATCAGCGGTACGTCGATGGCGACACCGCACGTCGCCGGCGTCGCGGCGCTGTACCTGCAGGGCAACCCGACCGCGTCGGCCGCGACGGTGAGCGCCGCGATCGTCGGCGGCGCGACCACCGGGGTGGTCAGCGGCGCCGGCACCGGGTCGCCCAACCGGCTGCTCTACTCGCTGCTCTCCGGCGGCACCACGCCGCCGCCGCCCGCCGGTGGCAACCTGCTGGCGAACCCGGGCTTCGAGTCCGGCGCGACCGCCTGGTCCGCGACCTCCGGCGTGATCACCGACGCGTCGGGTGCTCCCGCCCGCACCGGCTCCTGGAAGGCGTGGATGACCGGGTACGGGTCCACCCACACCGACACGCTCTCCCAGGCGGTGACGGTGCCGGCGGCGTCGTCCGCGACCCTGTCGTTCCACCTCTTCGTCTCCAGCCAGGAGACGACGACGAGCACGGCCTACGACCGACTGACGGTCCAGGCGGTCTCGGGCGGGACGACCACCACGCTGGCCACGTACTCCAACCTCAACAAGGGGTCGTCCTACGTCCAGCGCACGCTGAACCTGAGCGCGTTCACCGGGAAGTCGGTGACCCTGCGCTTCACCGCCACCGAGGACTCGAGCCTGGCGACCAGCTTCGTCGTCGACGACACCTCGTTGACCACCGGCTGACCACCGACTGACCCCCGCACCACGGCGGTCTGCCCACCCGGCGTGGGCAGGCTGCCGTCGTGCGTCCGGGCCTGCTTGGATGGCTGGCATGACGACCCCGGAGAACGAGTCAGTGGACCCCGTCATCAGCGACGCCGTGCACAACATCAGCAACCGGTTCGGGGCCCAGGGCCTGGCCGACCTGATCGCCCTCGCGCGCGAGGAGCTGGCCCGGGCCGAGGCGGCGCTCAAGGATCTGGAGAGTCTCGACGGTTAGCGGCGTCGGTCCGTCGAGGACGTCGGGAGCCGGCGTACGACCGCCTACCCTTCCACCGGCGACCCCGTCACGGCCGGTCGTCCCGACGTCCTCCGCTCCTTCCGCGTTCGCGAAGCCCGGTCCCGCTCACACCACGATGTCCCTGGGGGCCTCCTCGGGAGCCGTGTCGTCACCGAGCACGTGGTCGACGAGCTCGGGGAGCCTGCGCAACCCGGCCAGGTCGATGTCGTGGGTGATGCTGCCGCGCGACACCGCGCCCTCGAACCACCGGCTCAATGCCTCGGGGGTGAGGTCGTCCGCGTCCTGCACGTCGGCGAGCCCGTGCGCCGCGAGCCGGGCCGCCCGCAGCGCCTGCTCCTTGCGCGGGTGGGTTCGTGGCACGAGCAGCGCCGGGCGGCCGCCCGCCATCAGCTCGCACGTGGAGTTGTAGCCACCCATCGACACCGTCGCCGAGGACCGGCTCACCAGCGAGGGCACGTTGGAGGCGATCCGGGCGACTTGCAGGTCCGGACGCTCGGCGGCGGTGCGGGTGAGGTCCTCGAGCAGCTCCACCGGTGCGTAGGGACCGGTGACGAGCACGCCCTCGTGACCGGTCGGGTAACGCGCCTCGGCGAACGCGCGTGCCACGTGAGCGCCGTCCTGGCCGCCGCCGACGAGGCCGAGGACGAACGGCGTCCGGCGCGGCTCGAACGCTGCCGCCCGGGTGTTCTCCTCGGGAATGTCGGGGAGCAGCCGGTCCCGGTCGAGGGCGAGGTAACCGGTGTAGACGACCTTCTGCCGGGTCTCGGCGGACCAGCCGTACTCCGCCGCGGTGTCGAACAGCCGTGGGTCGCCGTACACCCAGACCTGGTCGTAGAGGGTGCGGATCGCCTCGGTTGTGCGCGCCGCCTGCCACTCCTTCTCGGTCGCGTTGACGTCGTCGAGCACGTCGCGCAGACCGAGCACGGTGCGGGTGTCATGGGTCTGGCGCAGGAGAGGAAGGACCTCGTCGAGCTCACCGAACGCCCCGCGCGGCGTCTTGTCCACGATCAACAGGTCGGGTGCGAACGACGTCAGGGCTCCGGCCAGGATCGCGGTCCGCATGGAGACGAGCTCCTCCAGGGAGCAGCGCAGCGACCGGGCGCCGTACACACCCGCGCTGTCCTTCGCCAGCGACGGGATCTTCACGACCTCGGTGCGCGGTGGGAGCGGGAGTGCCGAGACCTCGGGTGCGCCGCTGAGCAGCAGCACGTCGACGTCGGGACGGGCGTCCACCAGGGCGGCCGCCAACAGGCTGTTGCGGCGCACGTGGCCGAGCCCCTGCGAGTCGTGGGAGTAGAGCGCGATCCGACGACCTGAGCGCCGCTCGAGGGGTTGGATCACCTCGATCGACGGCGTCCTGGGGCGAGGTACAGAGGAGGTCATGGTGCGTTCTCTCCGCTTGGGATCAACTGTTTTCAGCCTCCCGTTCACCGACTGTTTACGACAGTCGGCTGATAGTCCTAGTACCCGTCAAAGCACCCCAAGGTCCCGATCGGTCCGGTTTCCGGACAAGCCGCACGCCGTCGTACCCTGGATGGTCACCCCCTTCCCGAGCATCCTGTGAGGTTCCCGCGTGCCTATCGGTACGACAGACCCCGAGACCGCCGCCCCCGTCGAGGCCCGGGACCTCGGCGGGCACGAGTCGGTCTTCCCGCGGCTCGAGCCGCTGCTGCCGTCGGTGCAGAAGCCGATCCAGTACGTCGGAGGCGAGCTCAACTCCACCCAGAAGGACTGGGGCGACGACGACAGCACCGTCCGCTGGGCGCTGATGTACCCCGACGCCTACGAGGTGGGGCTGCCGAACCAGGGCGTGCAGATCCTCTACGAAGTGCTCAACGAGCGTGACTGGATCGTCGCCGAGCGCACCTACTCGGTGTGGCCGGACATGGAGAAGGTGATGAGGAGCGGGGACGCCCTCGGGCCCATCCCGCAGTTCACCGTCGACAACCACCGGCCGGTCCGCGCGTTCGACGTGTTCGGGGTCTCCTTCGCCACCGAGCTCGGCTACACCAACCTGCTCACCGCGCTCGACCTGGCCGGGATCCCCCTGCACGCGGGCGACCGCGGCGACGACGACCCGATCGTGGTCGCCGGCGGGCACGCCGCCTTCAACCCCGAGCCGATCGCCGACTTCGTGGACGCCGCCGTCCTCGGTGACGGCGAGGAGATCGTGCTGAGAATCTCCGACGTCGTCCGCGAGTGGAAGCTGGAGACGGCACAACGCGGCGGCTTCGAGTCCGGCCGGAGCCCGCGCGACGAGCTGCTCTACCGGCTGGCCGTGTCGGGAGCGGTCTACGTGCCGCGCTTCTACGACGTGGAGTACCTCCCCGACGGCCGGATCAAGCGGGTCGCCCCCAACACGTCGGGCGTCCCGTGGCGGGTGCACAAGCACACGCTCATGGACCTCGACCAGTGGCCGTACCCGAAGAAGCCACTCGTGCCGCTCGCCGAGACCGTGCACGAGAGGTACTCCGTGGAGATCTTCCGCGGCTGCACCCGCGGCTGCCGGTTCTGCCAGGCCGGCATGATCACGCGGCCGGTGCGGGAGCGCTCGATCACCACCATCGGCGAGATGGTCGAGAACGGCATCCGCACGTCCGGCTTCGAGGAGGTCGGACTGCTCTCGCTGTCGAGCGCCGACCACACCGAGATCGGCGAGGTCGCGAAGGGACTCGCCGACCGGTACGACGGCACCAACGTCTCGCTCTCGCTGCCGTCCACCCGGGTCGACGCCTTCAACATCACGCTGGCCAACGAGTTCTCCCGCAACGGCCGCCGTTCCGGACTGACCTTCGCACCCGAGGGCGGGTCGGAGCGGATGCGCAAGGTGATCAACAAGATGGTCACCGAGGAGGACCTGATCCGGACGGTCGCGACGGCGTACTCGCACGGCTGGCGCCAGGTGAAGCTCTACTTCATGTGCGGGCTGCCCACCGAGACCGACGAGGACGTCCTCGAGATCGCCGACCTCGCCAAGAAGGTCATCGCCAAGGGCCGCGAGGTGTCCGGCCGCAACGACATCCGCTGCACCGTGTCGATCGGCGGGTTCGTGCCCAAGCCGCACACGCCGTTCCAGTGGGCCGCGCAGCTCGACTGGGAGACCACCGACAGCCGGCTGAAGAAACTGCGCGACGACGTCCGTGCCGACAAGCGCTACGGACGGGCGATCGGCTTCCGCTACCACGACGGCCGCCCCGGGATCATCGAGGGCCTGCTGTCCCGCGGGGACCGTCGCGTCGGCAGGGTGATCGAGCACGTGTGGCGCGACGGTGGCCGCTTCGACGGCTGGAGCGAGCACTTCTCCTACGACCGCTGGGCCGAGGCGGCCGACCGCGCGCTCTCCGGCACCCCGGTCGACCTCGACTGGTACACCGTCCGCGAGCGTGAGCACGCCGAGGTGCTGCCCTGGGACCACCTCGACTCCGGTCTCGACAAGGACTGGCTGTGGGAGGACTGGCAGGACGCCATCGATCCCGACTCCACCGTCGAGGTGGAGGACTGCCGCTGGACGCCCTGCTACGACTGCGGCGTCTGCCCGCAGATGGACACCGACATCCAGATCGGCCCCACCGGACAGAAGCTGCTCCCGCTCTCCGTCGTCTGACGCCCGGTCAGGTCAGAGGCCGTCGAGGGTGCTGCCGCGCGTCCGGGTCGCCGTCGACGTAGCAGGCTGCTCGTCCGGGCGGGTGTCGGCGATCCAGCGTGAGTGCTTGCGCCAGATCTTGCGGAAGTTCTGCCGGTAGTTCCAGAACACGCCGCGGCGCGGGATGTGCACGGTGAGCTCGTCGCCCCTCATGGCCCGGTCCGACCAGTTCTGCGAGCCGGTCCACACGTGCCAGCCCGCCGAGGCCTTGCCGTAGAGACCGCCCACCATCCAGTACTTGGTGTGCGTGAACATGTCGACCTTGCCGTTGTTGTTGCGGTCGAAGTCGGGGCTCTTGATGAGCACGCCGTTGCGGGCCATGATCTGCACGACCCGCCCGCCGGCGTCGCTCTCGAGCACCTTGATGTTGCAGCCGTGCCGGCTCAGGTCGGCGACCTTCTTGGCGAGGTAGACGCCCCGTTCCCCGTTCCAGCCGTACATGTTGATCCGGATCATCGTCCGCCCGCCGACGCCGGCGGCGCCCACGTCGCCCTTGCAGCGGACCCGCTTGAGCCGGTTCAGCACCGGGTCGTTCGCCTGGGTGTTCTGGTAGCGCGGGTAGACGGTGATGTCGTAGTCGCCGACGGCGGTGTTGATGAACGGGTTCTTGCGCACCCGGTCGTGCTTCATGGAGCTGAACACCTCACGCAGCCGGTTGTGCAGGACTCGGCGGTTGGTGCTGGTGTACAGGTCGTTCCACTGCGTCTTCGCGCCGAAGCCGGTGAGGTTCACCGAACCGAACATCACCACGTGCCGGGCGGTGCCGATGTTCGTGAACAGGAAGAACTTCGAGTGCAGGTTGCCCGTCTCGCCACGGCAGGAGCGCTTGCAGATGCGCAGGAAGTGCTTCTTCTCGGGGTTGTCGCCGAGCACGTGCTGCATCCTCGTGGTCTGGCGCGAGGTCCAGTTGCCGTTGAGGAGCACCTGCACGTGTACACCGCGACGGTGGGCGGCGATCAGCGAGTCGGTGATGTCCTTGCGGTCGTTGGAGTACGCCGCGATACGGATCGTCGAGCCCGGCACCGCCGCGTCGATCGTGCTCGCGATCTTGGTGAGCAGCCGCTCCTTCGCAGGGAAGCCGCCCCACGGGTTGTTGAAGATGGCGCCGTCCTCCGGCAGGTACGCCGACGCGGGTGCCGGGCTGACGGCGAGCAGGGTGGCAGCGAGGAGGCCGGCGAGCGTGGTGGCGCCGAGCTTCGTGAACACCGAGGATTCCCCCGTTTCGTTGGTCCCGAGTGGCCATGCGCGCGGGGCGGAGTCCCCCGCAGGCACCAGGGCCTGTGAACGCGCGGACGTGCGAGTAATGCCCGGACAGGTTAGGACATCCCGGACATCGGTCGAGCGCCAGGGCGGCTACTGCGGGTCGAGCCAGCGGGTGTAGTGCGCCCAGAGGTAGTCGAAGTTCGCGACGTACTCCCGGTGCACGCGGCGACCCGGGATCCGGATGGTCACCTCGTCGTTGTGCAGGCCGAGGTTCGACCAGTTCTCCGAGCCCGTCCAGACCTGGTAGCCGACCGCGCCGCGGTAGGTGCCGCTCAGCGTCATGTACTTCTGGTGGGTGAACACCTCGTACGGGGTCTCGTCGAAACCGGTGTCCTCGTTGTCGTCGAGGTCCAGGTCGGCGCTCTTGACCTGCACCCCGCCGGCCATCAGGTTCCTGACGACCCGTCCGCCCGGAGCGCTCAGGATGGTCCGGACGTCGCACCCGGACCGGGCGAGGTCGGCGACCCGCTTGGCGAGGTAGAGACCGCGACTGTCCACCCAGCCGTACATGACGATCCGGATCACGGTGCGTCCGCCGGACCCGGCGCCGCCCGAGGTGGCGCAGCGCACCGCGTCGAGCCGCTCGAGCACCGGGTCGTGACCCGACGTCATGCTCGGCATCGGGAAGAACTCGTTCTCGTAGTCGCCCACGGTCCGGTGGATGTAGGGCTCGGCGATCCTCCGGTCGCGGACGAGCTGCTCGAAGACCTTCGTGTAGAGCTCGCGGAGCGCCGGTTGGTTGCTGGTGGTGTACATGTCGTTCCACTGCACGCGCGCGCCGTACCCGGTCAGGTTCGCCGAGCCCACCATCACCACGTCGCGTGCCCGACCGGCCTCGGAGAACAGGTAGAACTTCATGTGCTGGTTGCCGAACCCGCCTCGGCACGAGCCCGCGCAGATCGCCACGAAGCTACGCCGGTTGGTGTCGCGGCCCAGCACCTTCACCAGCCGACGGGTGGAGCCGGACGTCCAGTTGTCGTTGAGCACGACCTGCACCCGCACCCCGCGCTGGTGGGCCGCGATCAGCGCCTCGGCGACGTCGGGCCGGTCGTTGGAGTACGCCGCGATCCGGATCTCGCTGCCGCGCGGGGTGCTCTCGATCGTGCGCACGACGTGCGTGAGGATCCGGTCCTTCGCCGCCAGGTTGCCCCTCGGGTTGTTGAAGATCGGTCCGGAGCTCGGCGTGTAGGCGTGTGCGGGCGCGGGCAGTGCGACGACCGCCAGCACCGCGGCGAGGGCGGACGCGAGCAGGGCAGAGGCCTTGCGGATCATCGGGACCCCCGGAGGAAGCGGTGAAAGTCGACCAACAGCCTCAGAATTCAAGCACAACGCGAGCCCAGGACCGCGGCATCACGCCGTGGCGTCCTCCACGAACCTGCGCCGCGAGACCAGCAGCCCGACCGCCAGCTGCGGTACGGCGAGCAGGGCCAGCGCGACCAGCGGCACCGTCCACGCGCCGGTGAGGTCGTGCAGGACGCCCACCCCGAACGGACCGACCGCCGCGATCAGGTAACCGACGCTCTGGGTGAAGCCGGAGAGGGCCGCGGTCCCGGCGCTCGTCCGGGCGCGCAGCCCGATCAGGGTCAGCGCCACCGGGAAGGTCGCGATCGCGGTGCCCAGGACGACCGCCCACAGCCAGGCCCCGGCCACGGGGGCCGCGGCGAGCCCGGCGTACCCGATCGGGTAGAGCAGCACGAGCGCGACGATCACCGGCGCGGGGTTGTGCAGCCGGGCCACCAGCGAGGGCAGGTAGAAGGAGAGCGGGATGCTCACGGCCGTGATCGCTCCCAGCAGGAGGCCCGCGGTGGTCGCCGAGAACCCGGCGTCACGGTAGATCTGTGCAAACCAGCCGAAGATCGCGTAGGCGTGCATGGACTGCAGCCCGAAGAACACCGCCATCGCCCAGCCAAGACGGGTGCGCGCCACCTGGCGGAGGGTGATCGTCGCGGGCGCGCGGTCCAGCCTCCGGTCGTGGCGCACCAGCAGCAGCCAGGGCAGCGCGGCGAGAAGGGCGGTGACGGCCCAGGTGGCCAGGCCGACCCGCCAGGTGCCGGCGGCCTCCGAGATCGGCACCGTCAGGACGGACGAAAGGCTCAGTCCCAGCGCGAGGGCCGTCGTGTAGATCGAGGTCAGCAGGCCGATCCGGTGCGGGAAGTGCAGCTTCACCAGCGACGGCAGCAGCACGTTGGCCGTGGCCATCCCGGCCAGACCGAGAAGGGACAGCGCGAGGAAGGCGGCGGAGGAGTCGGTCCGGGCCCGCAGTCCGAGGCCGACCACCAGGGCGAACAACGACAGGGCGGTGACCCGGTGCATGCCGAGCCGCGCCGCCAGAGCGGGGGCCACGGCGCCGAACGTGGCGAACGCGAGCACGGGCAGCGTGGTGAGCACGCCCGCGGTGACGGACGACATCCCGAGGTCCGCGGTGACCTCCGCCAGGACCGGCCCGACGCTGACCGCTGCCGGGCGCAGGTTGAAGGCCAGCACCACGATCCCGACGACCACGAAGATGCGCTCGGCCCGGGTGTCCTGATGCTCCACCGGCCCGTGCACCGCGCAATCGTCGCACCCGCCCGCACGCCGGCCGCCGGCGTCCCACCCCCTTACCCTGTGCGGATGCGCGAGCAACCCGAGCAACAGGCCCCGCCGGTCCAGCGACTGCGGATCCGCTACACCAAGCGGGGTCGGCTCCGGTTCACCAGCCACCGCGACTTCTCCCGCGCCTTCGAGCGGGCCCTCGTGCGCGCCCGGGTCCCCGTCGCCTACTCCTCCGGCTTCAACCCGCACCCGCGCATCTCGTACGCCGGGGCGGCGCCGACCGGGGCCGCCAGCGAGGCGGAGTACCTCGAGATCGGCATGGCGGCCACGGTCGACCCGGAGGGGCTGGGCAGCGCGCTGGACGAGGCACTGCCCAACGGCCTCGACGTGGTTGAGGTCGTCGTGTCCGGCGGCGGGTCGCTCGCGGACCGGCTGGAGGCGAGCCACTGGCGGATCACCCTCGATGCCGAGCCGGGACAGGTCGAGACCGCCGTGGTCGCTTTCCTGGCGGCCGGGGAGGTCGTCGTCGAGCGGATGACCAAGAAGGGGCTGCGCACGTTCGACTGCCGCGCTGCGGTCGTGTCGCTCGCGTCACACGCCTGCCCGGACCGTCCCGGCGAGTGTGCGATACTCGACGTGGTCCTGCGGCACGGAACCCCGTCCGTGAGACCCGACGACATCCTCGCCGGCCTGCGTGGTCTGGCCGGGCTCGAGGTGGCGGCAGCTCCTTTGCACGAGCGGCTGGCACAGGGCCCGCTCGACGCGAAGACCGGCACGGTGGGTGACCCGTTGGCGCACGACCGCGACACGACATGACCGTTGGTGACAGCTTCGGTTGCAGATGCCGGTGACCGCGGAACGCGCACACGAGCACCCGTCGACGACAGACCACGGTGGAGGTCGTCGCTGTTCCGGCGCCTCGGTGAGTGCCATGACGACGGAACGCCATCCGCAAGCTTGCGTCCGCCGGTTGTCCGGCCGGGCGACCGACACGCTCCCGGCGTGAACGAGGCCCCACGGGGTCCGGCGTACCCGCCCGGGAGGCGAGGAGAGCAGATGCTCGACAGCGACACCCCGGCCGAGAACCCGGCCGGCTCCCAGACACCCACCCCAGCCGCCGACGCAGCCACCGACGGGGCGACCTCCGAGGCTCCGGCCGCCAAGAAGACCGCGAAGAAGGCCGCAGCCAAGAAGACGGCGGCCAAGAAGACCGCCGCCAAGAAGACCGCCGCGAAGAAGACGGCCGCGAAGCGGACGACCAAGAAGGTGGCCGCGGCCGACCCCGACCAGCCCGCTCTGGTCGAGACCGACCCGCAGGACGCCGGTGCGCCGCCGGCCGCCAAGAAGACCGCCGCGAAGAAGGCGACAGCCAAGAAGGCGACGAGCAAGAAGGCCACGACGAAGAAGGCGGCGGCCAAGAAGTCGGCCGCAGCCACGGCCCCTGAGCAGCCGGAGGCGCAGCCGGACCAGCAGCCGGCCGCCGACGAGACCCCGGCGGCACCGGTCACCGCGCCGGGCTTCGTCGCCCCGCTCTTCCAGCCGCCGGACGTGACGAAGGCGGCCCCGCGCCGCAGGAAGGCCGCCGCCGCCAAGCCCGACACGGCTGCCGACGAGACGGCGCAGACCCCGGATGCCGAGGCAGGCGCGCCCGACACCGGGGAGTCCGCGAGGGCCGACCGGCCCCGCACCAAGACGCAGAAGAGATCCGAGCCGAAGCCCGCCGGTGACGAGGCCGCGCCGACCGAGGCCGGTGACGCGGGCGAAGCCGGTGAGTCCGGTGAGTCCGGGGACGACTCCGAGGAGCAGGGCGGCGCGCGTCGTCGCCGCCGCCGTGGCGGCCGCCGCCGACGCAAGGGCGGTGGCGGCGAGGACCAGCAGGACGAGTCCTCCGAGTCCGCCGAGACCAAGCCGGACGAACAGCCTTCGGGCGACGCGGCCGCCGATGGGGAGTCCGGGTCCGCCACGACCCGACGCCGCCGCAGGCGGCGCCGGGCCGGCGAGGAGGGCGACGGTGGGGGCGACGACCCCGAGAACACCGTCACCCGGGTCCGCAAGACCCGCAGCCCCGACGACGAGATCACCGCACTGTCGGGCTCGACCCGCCTGGAGGCGAAGAAGCAGCGCCGCCGCGAGGGCCGCGAGGCTGGGCGCCGTCGCGCCCCCATCGTCAGCGAGGCCGAGTTCCTGGCCCGCCGGGAGGCCGTCGACCGGGTCATGGTGATCCGCCAGCGCGAGGACCTCACCCAGATCGCGGTGCTCGAGGACAAGGTCCTCGTCGAGCACTACGTCGCCCGCGAGTCCCAGACGTCGCTCATCGGCAACGTCTACCTCGGCAAGGTGCAGAACGTCCTGCCGTCGATGGAAGCCGCCTTCATCGACATCGGCAAGGGTCGCAACGCCGTCCTGTACGCCGGCGAGGTCAACTGGGACGCGCTGGGTGCCGGCAACGGCCCCAGGAAGATCGAGCAGGTGCTCAAGTCCGGCCAGTCCGTGCTCGTGCAGGTCACCAAGGACCCCGTCGGGCACAAGGGCGCCCGTCTCACCAGCCAGATCAGCCTGCCCGGCCGGTTCCTTGTCTACGTGCCCGATGGCACCACCAGCGGCATCTCACGCAAGCTCCCCGACACCGAGCGCAGCCGGCTCAAGACCCTCCTCAAGGAGATGGTCCCCGACTCCGCCGGCGTCATCGTCCGGACCGCCGCCGAGGGAGCCAGCGAGGACGAGCTGACCCGCGACGTGGAGCGGCTGACCGCGCGCTGGGAGGACATCTCCGCCAAGGTCGAGAAGGGCAACGCCCCGCAGCTCCTCTACGGCGAGCCCGACCTCACTCTGAAGGTCGTCCGCGACCTGTTCACCGAGGACTTCGGCAAGCTCGTGGTCTCCGGCGACGACGCCTGGGACATGGTCGACGCCTACGTCAAGCACGTGGCTCCCGACCTGACCGACCGGCTCGAGCGGTACGACGGGGCGCAGGACGCGTTCGCGGCGTACCGCATCGACGAGCAGATCGCCAAGGCCCTCGACCGCAAGGTCTGGCTGCCCTCGGGCGGGTCGCTGATCATCGACCGCACCGAGGCGATGACGGTCGTCGACGTGAACACGGGGAAGTTCACCGGCTCCGGGGGCAACCTCGAGGAGACCGTCACCAAGAACAACCTCGAGGCGGCCGAGGAGATCATCCGGCAGCTCCGGCTGCGTGACATCGGCGGCATCATCGTCGTCGACTTCATCGACATGGTGCTCGAGAGCAACCGCGACCTGGTGCTGCGCCGGATGGTCGAGTGCCTGGGCCGTGACCGCACCCGGCACCAGGTGGCCGAGGTGACCTCGCTGGGTCTGGTGCAGATGACCCGCAAGCGGATCGGCACCGGGCTGCTCGAGGCGTTCAGTGAGCCCTGCGAGCACTGCCAGGGCCGGGGTCTGATCGTCCACCACGAGCCCGTCGAGGCGAAGAAGAAGGCCGAGGAGGAGCCGCGGCGCAACCGACGCAGCGGACGCGGCCGCGGCAAGCCCGAGGGTGACGACGCCCAGGGCAACGGCCACGGCCCTTCCCCCAAGGTGTTCGCCGCGATGGCCGGCAAGCCCGCGGACGAGACGCCGGCGGACGAGAAGCCGGCGGACCAGAAGCCGGCGGACGTGAAGCCAAGGGACGAGAAGCCGAAGGACAAGAAGGCCGCCGCCGTCGAGAAGACCGTGGTCGAGCAGCCCGCGTCCGCCGAGCCGGGCCGGCCGATGCCGGGGCAGGCCGCCCAGCCGACGACCCAGCCGTCGACCCAGCCGACCCAGCCCACGGAGACAGAGCCCGAGCCCGCACCGGACGTGGCACCGGCACCCCCGGCGCCGCCCAAGGTCGTCACCTCCTCGCGCCGCCGGGTCGCAAGCCGGCCGGCCGGACCACCCGCGGGTGCGTCCGACGGCTCCATCACCCTCGGTGGCACCGCGGACGGCGCCCCAACCGAGACGGCCACCCAGCAGGCAGAGCACACCGGCGACGGCACCGGCGATGAGACGGACGGGGCTCCGGTGCCGGTGGCCGCGCACGTGCCGGTGAAGAAGAAGGGCTCCCGCAAGCGGTGAGCCCGGCCCGTTTTGACCGGGCCGGTGCTCCCTACGTAAACTAGGTCCTCGGCGCGCTTCGTGCGTCCTTTTGCGTGCGCCCAGCACCGCTCCGCCCTCCGGGCCGGACGCGGGACACGCAGACCGAACTTGTAGTCCGACGAATGAGAGTGAGTCCGCGGTGTACGCGATCGTGCGCAGTGGCGGCCAGCAGCAGAAGGTTGCTGTCGGTGACGTCATCGAGATCGACAAGGTTGCCCAGCAGGTCGGCGACTCGGTCACCCTGCCCGTGGTCATGCTCGTCGACGGCGAGAAGGTCACCGCCGGTGCCGACAAGCTGGCGAAGGCGACCGTGACTGCCGAGGTCCTCGGTGGCACCAAGGGCCCGAAGATCACGATCCTGAAGTACAAGAACAAGACCGGCTACCGCAAGCGCCAGGGTCACCGTCAGAAGTACACCCAGGTCAAGGTCACCGAGATCAACAGCTGATGTCCCTACCCGGACCTCCACGAGCATCCAAGGACTGAACTCATGGCACACAAGAAGGGCGCGGCGTCGACCAAGAACGGTCGCGACTCCAACGCGCAGCGTCTCGGCGTGAAGCGCTACGGCGGCCAGCTGGTCAACGCCGGCGAGATCATCGTCCGGCAGCGGGGCACCCACTTCCACCCCGGCAACGGCGTGGGGCGTGGCGGCGACGACACCCTGTTCGCCCTCGTCGGCGGCAACGTCGAGTTCGGCACCAGGCGCGGCCGCAAGGTCGTGAACATCGTCCCGACCGCCGAGTGAGCTCGGCCACCTAGAACACTTTCGCGAGGGGCGCCCTGCTGACACGGCAGGGCGCCCCTCGTGTCATTCCGACCAGCCCAGGAGGCAACCGTCATGGCAGTCCCGACCTTTGTGGACCGGGTGGTGCTGCAGGTGACGGCCGGCCGTGGCGGCAACGGCGTCGCCTCCGTGCACCGCGAGAAGTTCAAGCCGCTGGGTGGACCCGACGGCGGCAACGGCGGCCCGGGCGGCAGCGTGATCCTGCGCGTCGATCCAGACGTCACCACGCTCATCGACTACCACCACAGCCCGCACCGGCGCGCCGAGCACGGCGGCCACGGGGCCGGCGGCCACCGCAACGGTGCCCACGGCGCCGACCTGGTGCTTGCCGTCCCCGACGGCACCGTCGTCACCGACGAGGCCGGCACCGTGCTGGCGGACCTGGTCGGACCGGGCACCGAGATGGTCGTCGCCGAGGGCGGGCGCGGCGGCCTGGGCAACGCCGCACTGGCCTCGTCGAAGCGGAAGGCCCCGGGGTTCGCCCTGCTCGGGGAGCCCGGTGACGACCGTGCCGTCGTCCTCGAGCTCAAGGTGGTCGCCGACATCGGCCTGGTCGGGTTCCCCAGCGCCGGCAAGTCCAGCCTGATCGCGGCGCTGTCGCGGGCCCGGCCGAAGATCGCCGATTATCCGTTCACCACGCTGGTGCCCAACCTCGGCGTCGTCACCGCGGGCGACACCACATTCACGGTGGCCGACGTACCCGGCCTGATCGAGGGCGCAAGCGAAGGCCGGGGCCTCGGCCACGACTTCCTGCGACACGTCGAACGCTGCGCGGCGCTGGTGCACGTCATCGACACCGCCACGATGGAGCCGGGCCGCAACCCGCTGTCCGACCTCGACGTCATCGAGAACGAGCTCTCCCGGTACGGCGGCCTCGAAGACCGTCCCCGCCTGGTCGTCCTCAACAAGGTGGACGTGCCCGACGGCCGCGACATCGCCGAGATGGTCCTCCCGGACCTCCAGGAGCGCGGCCTGCAGGTCCTCCAGGTCTCCGCGGCGAGCCACGAGGGCCTGCGCGAGCTGTCGTTCGCGATGGCCGAGATCGTCGCCGCCGCCCGCCGCGACCGCCCGGTGGCCGAGCCGACCCGCATCGTGATCCGGCCGACCGAGGCCGCAGGGGGACCGGAGTTCAGCATCAAGGAGACCGGCGAGGGCTGGCGCGTGCGGGGGGAGAAGCCCGAGCGCTGGGTCCGGCAGACCGACTTCAGCAACGACGAGGCCGTCGGCTTCCTCGCCGACCGCCTCAACCGGCTCGGCGTCGAGGAGAAGCTGCTCGAGCTGGGTGCCGCGGAGGGCGACACCGTGCTCATCGGCGACGCGGACAACGCGGTCGTCTTCGACTTCAAGCCGATGGTGGACGCCGGGGCGGAGATCCTCGGCCGTCGCGGCGAGGACACCCGCTTCGAGGAGAGCCGGCCCGCGGCCCGCCGCCGGCGCGCGATCCAGGAGGCCATGGCCGGCCGCGGCGAGGGGGAGACCCGAGCCGACGTCGCCCGCCGCCTGGGGGTGCGCGTCGAAGACGTCGACGCGGCCGCCGCGGAGCTCGGCGAGGACTGGGGCTGGGACGAGGACGACCCCGGGAAGCACAAGTGACCCCAGCGCGTCCCGACGTCGCCGCCGCCTCCCGGGTCGTGGTGAAGGTCGGCTCGTCGTCGCTCACCACCGCCGACGGGGGTATCGACCCGTCGCGGATCAGCGGTCTCGTCGACGCCCTCTCCGCGTTGCGGGCCCGGGGCGCCGAGGTGGTGCTGGTGTCCTCCGGCGCGATCGCCGCGGGCCTGTCCCCGCTCGCGCTGCCACGTCGGCCGCGGGACCTGGCGACCCAGCAGGCTGCCGCCTCCGTGGGACAGGGGCTGCTGGTGCACCGGTACACCGAGGAGTTCGCCCGGCACGACGTGCCCGTGGGCCAGGTGCTACTGACCGTCGACGACGTCACCCGGCGCAGCCACTACCGCAACGCCTACCGGACGTTCGCCAAGCTGCTCGAGATGGGCGTGCTGCCGATCGTCAACGAGAACGACACCGTGGCCACCACGGAGATCCGGTTCGGCGACAACGACCGGTTGGCCGCGCTCGTCGCGCACCTGGTCCATGCCGACCTGCTGGTGCTGCTCAGCGACGTCGACGGCCTCTACGACGGCAACCCCGCCCACGACGGCACCTCGCTGCTGAGCGAGGTCACGTCCGACGACGACCTCGCCGGCGTCAGCATCGGCCGCACCGGTCCCGCGGGCATCGGCACCGGCGGGATGCAGACCAAGGTCGAAGCGGCCCGGATCGCGACCGGCGCCGGCATCCCGGTGGTGCTCACCTCGGCCGACCAGGCCGTGCCCGCGCTGGCCGGGGAGGACGTCGGCACGGTGTTCCACCCGACCGGCCGGCGTCGCCCCACCCGGCTGCTCTGGCTCGCCCACGCCACCGAGGGCAAGGGCCGGATCCAGCTCGACGACGGCGCGGTGCGGGCGCTGGTGGAGCGGCGCGCCTCGCTGCTGCCGGCCGGGATCACCGGCGTGACCGGATCCTTCGAGGGCGGCGATCCCGTCGACCTCGTGGACCCCCGCGGCAACATCGTGGCGCGCGGGCTGGTGAACTACGACTCGGGCGAGCTCCCGGGCCTGATCGGCCGGTCGACGCACGACCTCGCGCGGGAGCTCGGGGCGTCGTACGAGCGGGAAGTCGTGCACCGCGACGACCTGGTGGTGCTCCGCTGACGTGCCCTTTCGCCCGGAATGCGTGGACTGTCTGGGGGTCTCTGCGGGAGGTTCTCCGGATTTCCGTGTTCCGGCCACGTCCCGCGGCAAAGGCGGCGAGACTGGTCGTGTTGGAGATCCAACACCCCTGGGAGAGGTGACCGCGTGGCCGAGGTGATCCGACTCTGGCACGTCACGATCACGGTGGCGGGCGAGGAGCTCGAGCCGTTGATCGTGCGCAACGGCCTGCGGCGCCTCAGCGACCAGCGACCCTTCCTGCACTCCCTGAAGTACTCCGGCGGCCGCGCCGAGATCCAGTACTGGGAGGAGGCGGAGAGCCTCCTCGACGCCTCGTCACTGGCGCTTCGGGTGTGGAACGAGCATCGAGACTCCGCCGGGCTCCCGCGCTGGGAGGTGGTCGGCCTCGAGGTGCTCGAGCGCAACGTCTACCTCAGCCGCGGCATGGAGTACTCCGTGATCGTGGACCTCCAGGACGTCACGCCGCTGCCGTTCTGACACGCCCTACGCTGAAGGCATGAGCGACACCAACGACTCCGTCGAGGCCTGCGCACGGCGGGCGCGGACCGCGGCGGTGGAGCTCGCCCTCGCCACCCGGGCGACCAAGGACGCGGCGCTGCACGCCATGGCCGACGCCCTCGAGGCGTCCGCGGCCTCGATCCTCGACGCCAACGCCGCCGACGTGGAGGCGGCCGCTGGCACGGGCACGCCCGAGGCGATGCTGGACCGGCTCCGCCTCGACGAGGGTCGCGTGCGCGGGATGGCCGACGGCCTGCGCGAGGTGGCCGGGCTCGCCGACCCGGTGGGGGAGGTGGTCCGCGGTTCGACACTGGCCAACGGGCTCGAGCTGCGCCAGGTCCGCGTGCCGTTCGGCGTCGTCGGGATCATCTACGAGGCCCGCCCCAATGTCACCGCCGACGCCGCGGGCATCTGCCTGAAGAGCGGCAACGCCGTGCTGCTGCGCGGCTCGTCGAGCGCGGCGCGGTCGAACACCGCGATCGTCCGGGTGTTGCGCGAGGCGGCGGCGGCCGCCGGGCTCCCCTCCGACGTGGTCCAGCTCGTCCCCGGTGAGGGCCACGAGCCGGCCAAGGAGCTGATGCGCGCCCGCGGCCTGGTGGACGTGCTGATCCCGCGCGGCGGCGCGGGCCTGATCCGCTCGGTCGTGGAGCAGTCGACCGTGCCCGTGATCGAGACCGGCGTCGGCAACTGCCACGTGTACGTCGACCGGGACGCCGACCTCGACCAGGCCCTCGCGATCGTGCTCAACGCCAAGACGCACCGGCCCTCGGTGTGCAACGCCGCGGAGTCGCTGCTCGTGCACGCCGACGTCGCGGACAGGTTCCTGCCGCGGGTCGTCACGGCCCTGCGCCAGGCGGGGGTGACCGTGCACGGCGACGAGCGGTTCGCCACCCTCCACGGGGTGGTGCCGGCGACCGACGAGGACTTCGATGCCGAGTACCTCTCCCTCGACATCGCCGCGGCCGTCGTACCGGATCTGGACGCCGCGATCGACCACATCCGCGCACACTCGTCGGGCCACAGCGACGCGATCGTGACGCGGTC
This sequence comes from Nocardioides sp., assembly GCF_035697785.1. Classification (GTDB taxonomy): domain Bacteria; phylum Actinomycetota; class Actinomycetes; order Propionibacteriales; family Nocardioidaceae; genus Nocardioides_B. The sequence goes on along the minus strand of NZ_DASSCL010000139.1, from coordinate 138 downwards.
GCAGCAGGCCGCCCGGCGCTTCACCGCGGCCGTCGACTCCGCCGCCGTGCTGGTCAACGCGTCCACCAGGTTCACCGACGGGGGAGAGTTCGGCTTCGGCGCCGAGATCGGCATCTCGACCCAGAAGCTGCACGCCCG
>NZ_DASSCL010000138.1:0-13430 GCF_035697785.1 Nocardioides sp. | reverse complement strand
TCGGGCGGGCACGCCCATCGTCGTACGACAGCTGCTGACGGCGATGCGGCACCAGGCGCGCTCGCAGGAGATCGCCGAGCTGGTGGTCGCCTACCGCGACGAGGGCGTGGTCGGCTTCGACATCGCCGGCGCGGAGGCGGGGTTCCCGCCCACCCGGCACCTCGATGCCTTCGAGTACCTCCAGCGGGAGAACGCGCACTTCACCATCCACGCCGGCGAGGCGTTCGGGCTGCCGTCGATCTGGCAGGCCATCCAGTGGTGCGGTGCGGACCGGCTCGGTCACGGGGTGCGGATCATCGACGACGTCACGGTCGCGACCGACTTCTCCACCGACACGGGTCAGCCGGACGTGACGCTCGGGCGGCTGGCGTCGTACGTCCGGGACAAGCGGATCCCGCTCGAGATGTGCCCGTCGTCGAACGTCCAGACCGGTGCCGCCAAGTCCATCGCCGAGCACCCGATCGGGCTGCTCAAGGACCTGCGCTTCCGGGTGACGGTCAACACCGACAACCGGCTGATGAGCGGCACCTCGATGTCGCGCGAGATGGGACTGCTCGTCGACGCGTTCGGCTACGGGATGGCCGACCTGCGCTGGTTCACCATCAACGCGATGAAGTCGGCGTTCCTGCCCTTCGACGAGCGGCTCGCCCTCATCGACGAGGTCATCAAACCCGCCTACGCCGTGCTGTCCTCCATGTCGTAGCGGCGAGGAGTCAGAAATTCAGGCCCCTCGACGGTGTGTCGCTGCACTCGTGACTCCTCGGCGCCGGGTCAGGACCGGACCAGCGCGGTGATCCGGTGGTACGCCGCGTCGGGCGTCATCGCCGCGCAGCCCTTGGCCACCGCGTTCGCGACGATCCGCGGCTCCTGTCGCATCAGCAGCCAGCCCCGACGCAGCAGCACGTGCGGGGGCTTGCGGCGCTCTCGCAGGTCGCGGGTGAGCCGACGCCAGAACGTCACGAACGGGTGGTTCCGCACGCAGACCGCATCGGCGAGGATGCCCCGGGCGCGGCACAGGGCGACCACCTCCTGGGCGAAGATCCCCTCGGCCACGAAGTGCGCCGCGTCGCCGATGTCGACCTTGCGGTGACCGACTCGGCCGTTCTCGGCGATCTCGTACACCGGCACCTCCGCAGTGCCGTGACGGCAGATCTGCTCCAGGGCGTCGGCGGCCTCGTTGCACAGCCATGACCCCGGGTCGTCCCAGTCGACCATCACCTCGCCGCCCGGCAGGGTCACGCGCGGCAGGGCGGCGTCGTCGCCGTCCTTGTAGAAATCGTCGAGGTTGACGAACGGCAGACCGAGGCGTCGACAGAGGCGGGACTTGCCGGACCCCGACGGACCGGCGACCACCACCACCTGCGCGCGCACCGCGCCATTGTGTCGCACGCCGGACCCTGTCCGGCGAGGGGTCACTTGTGTCCCGACACGCCGGTGAGGGCCCTGAAGTTCTGACTCCTCGGCCTGGGTTCCGGGCCGGGGGAGCTAGATGCCGATGGGGTGCCAGACGGTCTTGGTCTCGAGGAAGGCGGTGATCCGGTCGAGGCCGGGGGGTTCGGTCCAGTCGGGCTCGGCGGCGGGAGGACGGAGCACGCGCTTGAGGTTCTCGGCGGCCGACTCCTCCAGCGCGGCCGGGTCGACACCACCGTCGCCCTCCGGGCCGCCCGCGGCACCGGTGAGGTCGATCGCGTTGACGTCCATGTGGGAGGCCAGCGTCGGGGCGGTGTCCCCGAGTGCGCCGGTGAGGAGGTTGACCACGCCGCCGGGTACGTCGGAGGTGGCGAGCACCTCCGACAGCGTGATCGCCGGCAGCGGCCGGGCCACCGACGTCGCGACGACGCAGGTGTTGCCGGTGACGATGACCGGGGCCACCACGCTGACCAGCCCGAGCAGCGAGGAACGCTGCGGCGCGAGCACGGCGACCACGCCGGTGGGCTCGGGCACCGAGAAGTTGAAGTACGGCGCGGCCACCGGGTTGGTGCCGCCGGCGACCTGGGCGATCTTGTCGGCCCACCCGGCGTACCAGACCAGCCGGTCGACGGACTCGTCGACGGCGGCCTCGGCCTGCCGCTTGCCCAGCCCCTCGGACCGCTGCACCTCGTCGACGAACTGGGCGCGCCGCCCCTCAAGCACCTCGGCGACGCGGTAGATCACCTGGCCGCGGTTGTACGGGGTGCGGGCGGACCAGCCGCCGAACGCCTTGCGTGCCGCCTGCACGGCGTCGCGGGCGTCCTTGCGGGAGGCGTAGGAGGCGTTGGCGAGGAACTTGCCCTTGGCGTCGTCGACGACGTACGAACGCCCGGACTCCGACCGGGGGAACGCCCCGCCGATGTAGAGCTTGTAGGTCTTGCGCACGTCGATCCGTGCGTCGGTGGGTGTCACTTGAGGTAGCCCTCCAGACCGTGGCGGCCGCCCTCGCGGCCGTAGCCCGACTCCTTGTAGCCGCCGAACGGGCTGGTCGGGTCGAACTTGTTGAACGTGTTGGCCCAGACGACACCGGCGCGGAGCTGGTTGGCCATCCAGAGGATGCGGGAGCCCTTGTCGGTCCACACTCCGGCGGAGAGCCCGAACGGGGTGTTGTTGGCCTTCTCGACCGCCTCGGCGGGGGTCCGGAACGTCAACGTGGAGAGCACCGGGCCGAAGATCTCCTCCCGGGCGATCCGGTGGGCCTGGGAGACGCCGGTGAACACCGTCGGCGGGAACCAGAAGCCGTGGGTGGGCAGCTCGCACGCGGGGGACCAGCGGCCGGCGCCCTCCTGCTCGCCGATGTCGGAGAGCTCCTTGATCTTGGCGAGCTGCTCCGCGGAGTTGATCGCCCCGACGTCGGTGTTCTTGTCCAGCGGGTCGCCCACGCGCAGCGTGGACATCCGCCGCTTGAGCCGCTCGAGCAGCTCGTCGGCGATCGACTCCTGCACGAGAAGGCGTGAGCCGGCGCAGCAGACGTGGCCCTGGTTGAAGAAGATGCCGTTGACGATGCCCTCGACGGCCTGGTCGACAGGAGCGTCGTCGAAGACGATGTTGGCGGCCTTGCCGCCGAGCTCGAGGGTGACCCGCTTGTCTGTGCCGGCGACCGCCTTGGCGATCATCCGGCCGACCTCGGTGGAGCCGGTGAAGGCGACCTTGTCGACGTCGGGGTGACTCACGATCGCCCGACCGGTCTCGCCCGCACCCGTCAGGATGTTGACCACGCCCGGGGGCAGGTCGGCCTGCTGACAGATCTCGGCGAACAGCAGCGCGGTCAGCGGCGTGGTCTCGGCCGGCTTCAGGACGACGGTGTTGCCGGTCGCGAGGGCGGGCGCGATCTTCCACGCGAGCATCAGCAGCGGGAAGTTCCACGGGATCACCTGGCCGGCGACACCCAGCGACTGCGGGTTCGGGCCGAACCCGGCGTGCTCGAGCTTGTCGGCCCAGCCGGCGTAGTAGAAGAAGTGCGCGGCGAGGATGGGTACGTCGACGTCGCGGGACTCCTTGATCGGCTTGCCGTTGTCGATGGACTCGAGGACGGCGAGCTCGCGGGAGCGCTCCTGGATGATCCGGGCGATCCGGAAGAGGTACTTGCCGCGCTCGCGGCCTGACATCTTCGACCAGACCCGTGTGTGCGCACGACGGGCCGCCTTGACCGCGAGGTCGACGTCCTCCGCCGAGGCCTCGCTGACCTCGGCCAGCACCTCCTCGGTTGCGGGCGAGATCGTCTTGAAAGACCTGCCGCCGACCGGGTCGACGAACTCGCCGCCGATGAAGAGGCCGTAGGAAGACTTGATGTCGACGACCGACCGCGACTCCGGGGCCGGGGCGTAGTCGAACATCTTGGCCGGGCTGGTGGCGCCGGTGCCCTCTGCCGCCGTGCCGGGGATGCTTGTCTTCTCGGTGGCCATCGCGATCAGTCCAAAGTGAAGTAGTCGGGGCCGGAGTAGCGGCCGGTGCGCATCTTGGTGCGCTGCATGAGCAGGTCGTTGAGGAGCGTGGAGGCGCCGAAGCGGAACCAATCGGGGTCGAGCCAGTCCGGGCCGGCCACCTCGTTGACCATGACGAGGTACTTGATGGCGTCCTTCGCGGTGCGGATGCCGCCGGCGGGCTTGACCCCGATCATCTGGCCGGTGAGCTCGCGGTAGTCGCGGACCGCCTCCAGCATCACCAGGGTGACCGGCAGCGTCGCGGCCGGCTGCACCTTGCCGGTCGAGGTCTTGATGAAGTGGCCCCCGGCCATCATCGCCAGCCACGAGGCCCGCCGGACGTTGTCGTAGGTCTGCAGCTCACCGGTCTCGAAGATCACCTTGAGGTGGGCGTCCCCACAGGCTTCGCGGACCGCCACGATCTCCTCGAAGACGTCGAGGTAGCGACCCGAGAGGAACGCGCCACGGTCGATGACCATGTCGATCTCGTCGGCGCCGGCCTCGACCGCGTCACGGGTGTCCATCAGCTTGATGTCCATCGCCGCCCGACCGGACGGGAAGGCGGTCGCCACCGCGGCGACGTTGACGCCGGAGTCCCCCAGCACCTCCTTCGCCGTGGCCACCATGTCGGGGTAGACGCACACCGCGGCCACCTGGGGCGCGGTCGGGTCGGCAGGGTCCGGACGCAGCGCCTTGGACGCCAGGGCACGCACCTTGCCGGGAGTGTCCTGCCCCTCCAACGTGGTCAGGTCGACCATGCGGATCGCGAGGTCGAGGGCGAACTCCTTGGCGGTCGTCTTGATCGAGCGGGTGCCGAGCGAGGCGGCCCGGGCCTCGGCCCCGACCTGGTCCACCCCCGGCAGTCCGTGCAGGAACCGTCGCAGGGAGGCGTTCGAGGCCGTTGCCTCGGCGAGATCCGCCGGTACGGCGTACGAACCCCCCTGGGTCGACTTGGGCGAGCTCAGGGCTGTGGTCACCGACCCAGCATAGGTGCGGGCGCGGGGTTGGGGAAAAGCACGCCGGCCGAGGCAGAATCGCCCCATGAACCAGTCCGCGGACCGCACCTCCCGACAGCAGCCGGTGGAGCGGTTCAAGCCCACCAGCGGTCACCTCTTCGGGTACTTCGGGATCGGTCTGTGCCTCTTCGCACTCGGCTACGTGGTGCTGTTCGTGCACGACATGACCGGGCTCCGGGTCGGTCTCGGCGCGGCCTTCTTCGGGGTGCTGGTCTGGACGACGCAGGTGCGGCCGCGGGCCACGGTGTACCCGCAGCACGTCGTGCTGAAGAACTCCGTCCGAGACGCCCACGTGCCGCTGGCGCGAGTCGACGAGGTCGCGATAGGGCAGATGCTGAGCCTGTGGGTGGGGGAGACCCGCTACGTGTGCATCGGGATCGGCAACACGCTGCGGGAGGACTTCAAGGCCCGGCGGCGCAGCATGGTGGAGCAGGCCGAGCTCGGCACCAGCCGCTACTCGGAGCTCAAGCGCAAGGCCGACCTGGCCAACCTCGACGAGCGGGCGATGACCTACCAGACGTTTGTGATCACGCGGCTCGAAGAGCTGATCGAGGAGGCCAAGCGCGAGCACGCCCGGCTGCAGACCGAGCCGCCGGAGCCGCACCACGAGCTGGCCTGGCCGGAGATGGTCGTGCTCGCGGTCAGCGGCCTCGCGTTCCTCGTGTCGTTCTTTCTCTAGAGCCCCGCCGCTGCCGCCAGGTCGGCGCGGATCGCGTCGAGACGGCCGGCCGCCGAGATGCGCGCCGCGTCGACGTCGTCCCCGTCGACCGGCACCACCACCTCGAGGTAGGCCTTGATCTTCGGCTCGGTGCCCGACGGTCGGACGATCACACGCGCGCCGTCGGCGAGCCGGTAGCGCAGACCGTCGGTGGGGGGCAGCTCCGCACTGCCGGTGGCCAGGTCATCGACCCGCTCCACGAGGAGCCCGCCCAGCCGGGCCGGCGGGCTGGTGCGCAGCCGCGCCATCGCGTCCTTGATCCGGGCCAGGTCGGTCACCCGCACCGACAGCTGGTCGGTCGCGTGCAGGCCGTGCTCGCGGGCCAGGTCGTCGAGCCGGTCCACGAGGGTGCGGCCCTCCGCCTTCAGCTCCGCGGCGAGCTCGACCATGCACAGCAGCGCGGAGACGCCGTCCTTGTCGCGCACCAGGTCCGGGGCGACGCAGTAGCCGAGCGCCTCCTCGTAGCCGAAGGCCAGCCCTTCCACCCGGCTGATCCACTTGAAGCCGGTGAGCGTCTCGGCGTAGCCCTGGCCGTACGACGCGGCCAGCCGGCCGAGCAGCGAGGACGAAACGATCGACGCGGCGTACACGCCCTCGACGCCCTTGCGGAGCCGGCAGTCGGCGAGCAGCGCACCGACCTCGTCGCCGCGGAGCATCCGCCAGCCGTGGACATCGGGCACCGCCACGGCGCAGCGGTCGGCGTCGGGGTCGTTTGCGACCACGAGGTCGGCGTCGACGTCGGCGGCGAGCGCCATGGCGAGGTCCATCGCCCCGGGCTCCTCCGGGTTGGGGAAGGCGACCGTCGGGAAGTCGGGATCGGGCTGTGCCTGCGCCTCGGTGACGTGTGGGGCGGGGAAGCCGGCGCGCTCGAGCACCAGGCCCACCGACTCGCCGCCGACGCCGTGCAACGGGGTGTAGACGGTGGTGATGTCGCGAGGACCGCCGGGGGTCGCGATGGCGGCGATGTCGTCGAGGTAGGACCCCACGACGGCGTCGTCGAGCGTGGTCCAGTCCTTGCCGAGCGGCACGTCGGCGATGGCCCCCACCGCGTCGATGCAGGTCGAGATCTCCGCATCGGCGGGGGGCACGATCTGGCTGCCGTCGCCGAGGTAGACCTTGTAGCCGTTGTCCTCGGGCGGGTTGTGCGACGCGGTCACCATCACGCCGGCGACACAGCCGAGCTTGCGGATCGCGTAGGCGAGCACCGGCGTGGGCAGGGGTCGCGGCAGCACCAGCGCGTCGAGCCCGGCGCCCACCATGACGGCGGCCGTGTCGGCCGCGAAGACCTCGGAGTTGTGGCGCGCGTCGTAGCCGATGACGACGCGGTCGCCGTTGCCGGCACCGTTCGCCCTCAGGTACGCCGCAAGCCCGGCGGCGGCCCGGATCACCACCACCCGGTTCATCCGGTTCGGGCCCGCGCCCAGCGCGCCGCGCAGCCCCGCCGTGCCGAACTCGAGCCGTCCCGCGAACCGGTCGGCCAGGTCCCGCGCCGCGTCGCCGTCGGGGTCGGCCCCGACCGTGGCGACGAGCGCCTCGAGCTGTGCCCGGGTCTGGGGATCCGGGTCCTCGGCGGCCCAGGCGCGGGCCCGGTCGAGGAGCTCGGCCCGGTCACTGTCAGAGTCGGTCATGGGCCGAAGGCTAGCCCTGGCGGGTGCGGCCGCGTCGTCAGCGGGCCGGCCGGTGGTACCGCTCGGTGGCGAACGGGCCGCCGACGTGTCCGGCCTCGACGTCGTCCTCGTCGCGCTCCGGGATCCGGTCGGCGAACGCCTCGGCGTCGTCCTGCGGCTCGTAGCCGAGGGTGCGGCCCGGGCCTAGGTCCCACCAGCCGCGGGTGTTGTCCGAGACGCCGTAGATCACGGCGTAGCCGGGGTCCGGTGCGACGAGCGCGGCGTGCACCATCCGCACCGCGTCGTCGTGGGACAGCCAGGTGGACAGCCCGCGCCGGGTCTCCGGCTGCGGCAGGAACGAGCCGATCCGGAGCGCGACCGCGTCGATGGCGTGCCGGTCGGCGTACAGGCTGAGCAGCGCCTCGGCCGCGACCTTGGCGACCCCGTAGAACGTGTCGGGGCGTGGTCGCACGTCTGTCGTCAGCAGCTCGCTGCGCGGGGTCCGGCCGACCGCGTGGTTGCTGCTCGCGTAGACGATCCGGCCCACCCCGTGCGCGACCATCGCGTCGAGCAGCGTGGCGGTGCTGACCACGTGGCTGTGGAGCTCGTCGGTCAGCGACGCCTCGTCGGGGATCCCGGCGAGGTGGACCACGGCGTCGAGGCCGCCGGAACGACCGAGGTCCGCGAAGACCGCGTCGACGGCGTCGGTGTCGGTCACGTCGACGGTGTACCAGCGGTCGCCGTACCCGTCGGGAGCGGTGCTCCGGTCGAGGCCGAACACGTCGTGACCGCGGTCGGTGAGGCCGCTGACCAGGACGGTGCCGATGCTGCCGGCCGCGCCGGTGACGAGGGTGCGCACGATGCCTCAGACCCTCGGGACGACGGCGCCGAGCAGCTCGCCCATCCGGGTGGCCGCGGCCTTGCCGGCCTCGAGGACCTCCTCGTGGTTGAGCGGCTGACCGGTGATGCCGGCGGCCAGGTTGGTGACGAGCGAGATGCCGAGCACCTCCAGACCCGCCTCCCGGGCGGCGATCGCCTCGAGCACCGTGGACATGCCGACCAGGTCGCCGCCCATCGCGCGCACCATGCGGATCTCGGCCGGGGTCTCGTAGTGCGGGCCGGGGAACTGCACGTAGACGCCCTCGTCGAGCGAGGGGTCGATCTCGCGGCAGAGTGCCCGCAGCCGGGAGCTGTAGAGGTCGGTCAGGTCCACGAAGTTGGCGCCCTCGACCGGTGAGGTGCCGGTCAGGTTGATGTGGTCGCTGATCAGCACCGGGGTGCCGGGCTGCCAGGACTCGTCGAGCCCGCCGCAGCCGTTGGTGAGCACCGCGACCCGGCAGCCGGCCGCGGCGGCGGTGCGCAGCCCGTGCACGACCGAGCGAACGCCGAGGCCTTCGTAGAAGTGGGTGCGGCCGAGGAAGACCAGCAGGTTCTTGTCCCCGGCGCGCACCGACCGGATCTTGCCGGCGTGGCCGGCCACGGCGGCTGGCGCGAAGCCGGGCAGGTCGGTGGTCACCAGCTCCGCGGTGGCCTCGCCGAGCGCGTCGACCGCCGGCAGCCAGCCGGAGCCCATCACCAGGGCGACGTCGTGGCGGTCGATGCCGGTCAGCTCACGAAGACGATCCGCGGCGGCCGCGGCTTCCTGCTGGTGCGTGGAGGCGTCGTTGGTCACGCCGCGAGCGTAGTGGGCCGAGGTCCTCAGTGCCCGATCGACCGGCACGGCCGCGCGCGGAGCGAGGCGACGTAGTCGTCGGGCGCGTCCGCGGCCTGGGCGGCCTCCGCAAGGATGCCGAGGTACGACGCCGACGGCAGCCCGCCCTCGTAGGCGTCGAGCACGTAGGCCCACGCGACCAGCTCGCCGACCAGCGTGGTCACCCGCACCCGGGTCTTGCGGTAGAGCCCCGAGTCGGCGCTCTCCCACCCGTCGAGCAGCGCGGCGTCCTCGTCGGTGACGTCGTACACGGCCACGAACACCTGCTCGAGGGGGTCCTCGACGATGGTCGCGAGGGCACCGTCCCAGCCGAGGTCCTCGCCTCCGAAGGTGAGCCGCCAGCCCAGCAGCCACCCGGTCGAGCGCAGCGGGGAGTGCGGGCACCGCTCGCCCATGCGGTGCGGGTCCAGGTTGGACCCGTAGGCGGCGTACAGAGGCACGGGCCGAGCGTAGGGCACGCCGGCCCCCACGCCGGGCCGCGGGCGGCTGCAAGAATGGCGCCCGTGAATCGTGTCGTGGTGATCGGTGGCGGACCTGGCGGCTACGAGGCGGCGCTGGTAGCGGCACAGCTCGGCGCCGACGTCACGGTGGTCGACTCCGACGGTCTCGGCGGCTCCGCGGTCATCACCGACTGCGTGCCGAGCAAGACCCTGATCGCGACGGCCGAGCTGATGGCCGACATGGAGGAGGCCGACGAGCTCGGCCTGATCATCGGCGCTCCCGGACCTCAGGACGACGCTCTCGGCGTCGACCTCGCGAAGGTGAACACCCGGGTGAAGACGCTGGCGCTGGCCCAGTCTGACGACATCGGGCGTCGGCTCGCTCGTGAGGGGGTCCGGGTGCTGGCCGGGCGCGGCCGCCTCGACGGCGGGGACCGGGTCGTGGCGACCCTGGACGACGGCGGCGAGGAGGTCCTCGAGGCCGACTCGGTGCTGGTAGCGACCGGGGCGTCCCCTCGCACGCTGGCCACCGCCCAGCCCGACGGGGAGCGGATCCTCACCTGGGAACAGGTCTACGACCTCGACGAGGTGCCCGAGAAGCTGATCGTGGTCGGCTCCGGCGTGACCGGCGCGGAGTTCGCCTCGGCGTACAACGCCCTCGGCGTCGACGTCATCCTGGTCTCCAGCCGCGACCGGGTGCTTCCCGGCGAGGATGCCGACGCCGCCGAGGTGATCGAGCAGGTCTTCACCCGTCGCGGCATGACCGTGCTTTCCAAGTCACGCATGGAGTCGGTGACGCGCGACGGCGACAAGGTGACGGTCACGCTCACCGACGGCCGCACCGTCGACGGGTCGCACTGCCTGCTGGCCCTCGGCTCGGTGCCCAACACCGGCGACCTCGGGCTCGAGGGGGCCGGCGTGAACCTCGACGACGGCGGCTTCGTCACGGTCGACAGGGTGTCGCGCACCTCGGCCCGCGGGGTGTACGCCGCCGGCGACTGCACCGGTGTGCTGATGCTGGCGTCCGTGGCCGCGATGCAGGGCCGGATCGCCATGTGGCACTTCCTCGGCGACGCGGTCGCCCCGCTCGACCTGAAGACGGTCTCCTCCAACGTGTTCACGGCGCCGGAGATCGCGACCGTCGGGTGGAGCCAGCAGGCGGTCGACGCCGGCGAGATCGAGGCCGAGGCCGTGATGCTGCCGCTGTCGGGCAATCCCCGGGCCAAGATGCAGGGCGTCCGCGACGGCTTCGTGAAGCTGTTCGCGCGCCCCGGCACCGGGATCATCGTCGGCGGCGTTGTCGTCGGCCCGCGTGCGAGCGAGCTGATCCACCCGGTGTCGGTCGCGGTGTCGGAGAGCCTCACCGCGGACCAGATGGCGCAGGCCTTCACGGTGTACCCCTCGATGAGCGGGTCGGTAGCCGAGGCCGCGCGCCGGCTGCACCGCGTCAAGCCGTAGCCCGGCCGCTCAGAAGTCGAAGCCGCCGAAGTCGAACCCGCCGTCGAAGCCGCCCCCGTCGCCGCCGAAGCCTCCTCCGTCGCCGCCCCCCGCATCACCGCCGTAGTCGCCGCCTCCATCACCAGCACCGCCGCCGGCGTCCCCACCGCCGCCGTCACCCCCGCCTTCGCCACCGCCGGTGTCGAAGCCCTCCGCGCCGCCGGACATGTCGTTGCCGTCCCAGTCGGAGGCCAGCATCGACCCGATCAGGAAGCCCGGCAGCAGGCCGGACATGGCGTAGCCGCCGAAGTAGCCGGACGCCCACGGTGAGTACGCCGGGCCACCCTGCCAGTACGGGACCCGGCCGACGCCCTGACGGACGGTGCGGATGTCGGGGTCGGCGCCCTGCTCGACCCGGTCGGCGTCGGCGGCGCAGACCGGGATCTGCCGTGGCTGGCCGCCGGCCGGCGCCCACTCGATGTCGGTGGTGGACGGGCCGTGCGCGGGGTTGAAGAAGCACGGCGGCCGGCGCGTCGGGAGCGGGCGGCCCTCGGTGCGCGCCATCACGCACGCCGCGGCGTACCGCCCGTCCTCGAGCGCCTCGGTGACGTGCTTGATGTCGTCGGGCTTCGTGGCCAGGCGGAGGGACTCCTTGGCAGCTTCGTAGGAGTCGAGCGCGCGCTGGTAGTCCTGCCGGGCGGCCTCGCCGAGCGGCTCGGTGAGCAGGTCGCTGTCGAGCCGCTGGAGCTCCTCGCCGAACCGGGTGACGTCCTCGTCGGCGACCGTGCGGACCTTCTCCAGGTCGGCGGCCTGCCGGGTCTCGAGCTCGGTCCGGCGCCGCTGCGCGGCGGAGCGCTGGAAGAGGTACACGCCGACGCCGATGACGAGGAGCAGCAGCAGGATGTCCACGCTCAGAGCGTACGTCGCAGCGCCAGGCGAGAGCGGCGCGAGAGCGGCTCTTCTACCACCGGATCCGGCGGAAACATGGCGCGGCACGCCGATGATCGGCCATAATCATCAGTCACTTGCACAACTGAATGCACACTCGTCACACCCCCGTCGGGGTGCCACGTCGGTTTGGGAAGGCTTGCGTGGCGCTGCGGTCCCGGTGGGTACCGGTGTGGCGCAATCGAGGGGAAGACCAGATGAGCGTGCGCTCGCTGGCCGCCCGCGCCTGGCCGTCGCGCGCCGCAGTGAGCGTCGCGGGCAGCCTGGGCGTGGTCACGGTCCTGCTGCTCGGAGCCGTCGGGTCACAGGCGCCCGCCGTGGCCGTCAGGCAGGTCTGGACCAACGTCCAGGCCACGATCACGGTGCGCGGTCACGGCTACGGTCATGGACACGGGATGAGCCAGTACGGCGCCTACGGGGCGGCCCGGCAGGGGCTCACCGTCGACCAGATCCTCGCGTTCTACTACCCGGGCACCACGCTGGCGCAGCTCGGCGGCCGGATGCGGGTGCTCGTCACCGGCGACACGACCGACGACCTGGTGATCAGTCCGGCGGCCGGCCTGACCGTGCGCGACCGTGGTGACCGGACCACGTACCCGCTGCCCGAGATCCCCGGCCTGCAGCGTTGGCGGCTCGTGGTCGCCGACGGCAGGACGGTGGTGGAGTACCTCACCGACTCCTGGCAGCGCTGGCAGCTCCCTGACGGCAAGCCGGGGTTCGTCGGCGACGGACAGTTCAAGGCGGCCGAGCCGTTGACGCTGTGGACGCCGGCCGGCGCGAAGGTCTACCGCGGCAAGCTCCGCTCGGCCGCACCCGCAGCCGGCTCGACGAAGCGGGACACGCTCAACATCCTGCCGCTCGACGACTACGTGAAGGGTGTCGTGCCCTACGAGATGCCGTCGTCGTGGCACCCCGAGGCGGTCAAGGCGCAGGCGGTCGCCGCGCGCACCTACGCGGCCTGGACCCGGGCGCAGTACCGGAAGCGCTACTACCAGATCTGTGACACCACGTCGTGCCAGGTGTACGGCGGCGTGGGGGGAGAGCAGCCGTTGGCGACCGCCGCGGTCGAGGCGACCGCCGGTCAGGTGCTGCTGCACGAGGGAGCCCCCGCGTTCACGCAGTTCTCGTCCTCCAGCGGTGGCTGGACCGCCGCCGGGTCGAGGCCGTACCTCCCCGCGCAGCAGGATCCCTACGACGGCCACGACGCGAACCCGAACCACGCCTGGTCGGTCAGTGTGGCCAGGCAGCGCCTCGAGCGGGCCTACCCCGGGCTCGGCACGCTCCGCCGGATCCAGGTGACCTCCCGTGACGGCAACGGCGAGTGGCTCGGCCGCGTGCGGACCCTGAGGCTGGACGGCTCGCGCTCCGACCGCACCGTCACCGGCGACAGCTTCCGCTGGGCCGTCGGCCTGCGCTCCACCTGGTTCACCATCAACTGACTCCTCGTTTCAACGGGTCAGCAGCGGGTGACAAGAAAAGTACGAGCGTGCTATTGTCCTCCGGGTGAGCAAGGGCGAGACGACGAGGGTGGCGATCCTGGACGAGGCGGTCCAGCTCGCGTCGCGCGTCGGCTTCGACGGGCTGAGCATCGGCCGACTCGCCGAGCAGGCCGACATGAGCAAGAGCGGGCTGTTCGCGCACTTCCGGTCCAAGGAGCAGC
>NZ_DASSCL010000137.1:0-16341 GCF_035697785.1 Nocardioides sp. | reverse complement strand
GTGTCCCGCCGGAGCCGCGCCCAGCACACGAGGAAACGAGCGGGTGGCACGGAGGCACATGCAGGGGACAGTGGCGATCGACGACCACGGCGGGACCTCTCCGGGCGGAACTGCCGGGGACTGGGCCAGCCGCGTCCACATTGGAAGGACCCTCAGTGTACGCCGCCACCTTCCGCCGGGCGGCTCGCCGGAGAAGAGGGACCCGCCGCGGAGCACCCCGAACGGGCATGCACACCAGATGGGACGCCCCTGTCGTGCCATTTACTTTCGGGCCCGTCGCCTCGACAATAGAAGTGACTGCAGATGGCCGGGACCCCGCCACAACCCAGCAGTTGTGGCGAGGTGGTGGTCCCGATGGTTCCTCAGGCGTCGAATCCTCTCGACTTGATCGTGTCCGACTGGTCGTGGCCCCAAGGATCGGCGCCGACGATGACCGCCCGACGCTACGAAGTCGGTCGCTGGCTGGTCATCGAGGCCCAGGGTGAGATCGACCTGATGACCGCCCCGCTGCTGAGCCGGCTCGTCGACGGTGTGTCCTCGCACCTGGTCTTCGACCTGAGTCGGGTCACCTTCATCGATGCCCGCGGGCTGGGGCTCCTCGCCGTCACCCGGGCGAAGCTGAACGGTGCACACGGATCGATGAGCGTCGCCGGTCCCACGCCGCAGACCCGCAAGCTGCTGGCGCTCACCGGCCTCGACCGCGTGGTGGAGGTCTACGACTCGCTCGGCGAAGCGCTCTGGGGACACGCCTCCTGCTCGTAGCCTCGGTTCCGCAACGGGTGCGCCGCGGTGCCGTGGTGTGGTCCTTGGCCTCCTAGCCCGCTTTCGGGTGGTGCCGGTGCTCCATGAACTTGGCGTGGTCGTCGAACTTCGGGTCGGCGACGAGGTACTGCGCGAGCAGGCTGTCGTGCTTGTGGGGTGCCGGGTGCACCGGCTCGGGGATCACCCGTCCCTCTGCGGCATCCCAGAACCGGTCAGCTATGGCCCAGACGCGCCGTGCCACCAGGCTCAGCAACCCCGTGTGCGGCAGAGTCGGGTGCGGCCTGGTCGGTCCGTGCCTCTCCGCGTCGAACACCTTGTAGGCAAGGCCGTCCATCTCTACCGGGTCACCGAGCCGGACCAGCTCGCCGACCATGTGACTCTCGAGCCGGTTGTGCTCAGCCAGCTGGCCGCGGGCTCGCATCCACAGCTCAGGCCAGGAGAGGTGGATCGCGTGCGCCTCGCCGTACAACCGGGCCTTGATCAGCGACAGCGTCTGCTCGAGGTCGCGCGCCACTGCCAGATAGTCGTGTACGACGGCGTCACCGTCCGGCACGGTCCGGCGGACATGCCCCAGCACCACCGCCTGGACGGCCGCCAGGTGCCGGCTGGTCGCGGCCAGGAAGGTGTCGGTCGCGGCGTAGGTGTCGCGCGGTCGGAGCGGGTCGGGGTGCGGGGCCAGCACCTCGCCGAGCCGTTCCTCAAGGGACCGTTGTGTCGCCTCGATCGTCAGAACCAGGGAGTCTCCGTGCGTCATGACGCTCACCTCGTGAGTGAGAGCGGCTGACGTCTTTGCGGTCGCGTCAGACCGCTTTCCACAAGTGTGACCCGTCGGTCGAAGCGGGACAACACCCTCAGAAGGAGGCGGGCCGACCCCCTCAGCATCGGGTGGTGACCGGGACGACGATCCGCTGCAGGGCGCGACCGGCAGGACGTCGTGATCTCCTCCCCCGCCGGGCCGGCCCGAACTAGATTGGAGACATGAACACGATCCATCTCACCGACGATGAGCTCGAGATGGCCCGTCACGCGATGCAGGCCTACCTCCGGTCGTTCGGTCACGAGCAGGCGGACACGGTCGAGGCGATCAAGCGTGTGATCGCGCGGCTCCGCCAGGCACAGCGCGACACCGAGGAACCCACTTACATCGGGTGACCGACGCCGGACATGGATGACCCCGAGGGCCACCCTGGATGGGTGGTCCCTCGGGGTCGGGACCGGGGTGCGCCCGGCGGCTAGTAGCGGACCACCCCGACGCACGTCGTGTCGCCACGCGTGGCCCGGGCCCGGATGACGTCGGTGCCCGCACGGTTGGCGGTCTTGAACTCAACCGAGAACGAGCCGCTGCGGCCGGCCGTGGTCCGCTGCCCCGAGAACACGCGTGTGCCGTTGTCGGAGACCCGGACCTGCCAGGTCTGGCCGCGCCGGTTGGTGTCGATCTCGAACTCCACCTCGAGCCGGCCGTCGTCGGGCTTCGCCTTCAGCTTCCAGACGCCGGTGGCGCAGGACCCGCTGCGGCGGATCTCGTTGTCGTCGTCGTCGCCGGCATGCGCGGCCGGGGCGGCGAGGGAGAGGCTGGTCAGGGTGGCCGCGGTGGCGGCCAGTGCGGCGGTGCGACGAAGGTTCATCGGATCTCCTGGGTCTGGCGCCGGCTGCGGCGCGGTTACTTGGTGGTGCGGAACATTCTGTGCCCCGCGCAGGTGCATCCGGCAGATGTTCGATGGTTCTACGACCTGCCGACCGTGCCGGCGGGGGCCTCCCCCAATTGGGGAACCAGCCACATCATGTAGTATCTTCAGCACATGGCCGCGACGCCCCTCCAGATCGCCACCCTCGACCAGGTGCTCGAGCTCGTGGTGCTGCTCGACACGGACATGACCCAGGCGCTCGCCCGGGACGGGCTGACCAAGTCCCGGGCCCCCCTCGTGTGGGCCCTGCAGCAGCACGGTCCGAGCACCCAGAAGGCGCTGGCCGACCGGCTCGGCACCACCCCGCGCAACGTCACGGGTCTCGTCGACGGCCTGGTCGCCACCGGGTTCGTGACCCGCCAGCCGCATCCGACCGACCGCCGCGCCACCCTGGTCTCCCTCACCGCGCAAGGACGCGCGGTCATGGAGCAGATGGCGGCCGACCACGACGAGCTTGCGCAGCAGCTGTTCGCGGCGTTCGGCCCGCGGGACCTCGAGACGTTCGCGTCCGGCCTCGGCTCCGTGCTCGACGTGATCCGCACCCACCTGGACGACGCTCGGGAGGTCCGATGACCGCTCCCGTCCGTACCCCGTCAACTTCGGCCCTGCAGCGCGCCGTCGCCTTCGAGCTCGGCATCTGGCGGAGCCTGTGGCGGTGGTTGCTCCGCAGGACCGACGTGCCCGATGGTGCCGAGGCGTTCAGCTACCACCGGATGGCAACGCCGGTGATGTGGCTGTGGATCTTCGGCAGCGCCGTGGAGATCGTCGCGGTCGACGCGCTGCTGCCGTGGCACACCGCCCGCATCCTGGCCGGCGCCCTCGGCTTGTGGGGGCTCGCGTGGATGATCGGGATGCTGGGGGCGCTGAGTGCACACCCGCACCTGGTCGACGAGCTCGGCGTTCGGGTGCGCAACGGTTTCAGCGTCGACCTGCGCGTGCCCTGGGCGGCGGTCGCGAGCGTGACCGTGCAGGACCACGACCTGCCCTCGTCGATGCGGTCGGTGCAGGTCGAGCGGACCGAGCAGGGGGACGTGCTCGCAGTCGGGGTGTCCGGTCGGACCAACGTGCTGGTCCGCCTCCGCGAGCCGACCGCGTTCAGCACCACGCGCGGCGAGCACGTCGTGACCGGGCTGCGTCTGTGGGCCGACGAGCAGCGCTCGCTCGTGGCGCGAGTCCGCGATTCCGTCGCTGCCACCCCTCGCTGATTCGGAACACGTGTCTCGCGGGTTGCCGGGGTGCAGGAGGATAGGGCGACGCCGTACGACGACGGAAGGACCTTCATGCGTCGCACCCGCACCGCCCTGGCCATCAGCGTGGCCGCCGCCCTCCTGCTCGCCGGTTGCGGCGGGGAGGACCCCGCCGCCGAGGGGTCGCAGTCGCCCGGCGCCAGCGCCGAGGAGCCGAGCGGCGCGACCGAGGAGCCCAGTGAAGTGCCCAGTGAAGAGCCCACTGAGAGCCCCGGTGAGGAGCCGACCGAGTCGGTGAAGCCGCGGCCGCAGGGGCCGTTCGCCGACCTCACCTTCGAAGGCGACTCGGCGTCCCCGAACGGCGAGCGCGTGAAGCTGGGCCTCGGGGAGACCCTGACACTTCGGATCGACTCCGACCGGCCAGGCGAGCTGCACGTGCACTCCACCCCGGAGCAGGAGATCTCGTTCCCCGCCGGGCAGTCCGAGCGCAAGCTGAAGATCGAGCAGCCGGGAGTCGTCGACGTCGAGGAGCACGACTCCGGCAAGGTCCTGCTCCAGCTCGAAGTGCAGTAGGAGCGGGGGCGGCTGATGGACATGGCGTACCGCCAGCTCGGACAGAGCGGGCTCACGGTGTCGGCGATCGGGATCGGCTGCAACGCGTTCGGTGCCCGCATCGACGCCGAGCGGACCCAGCAGGTCGTCGACGCGGCGATCGAGCACGGCGTCACCTTCTTCGACACCTCCGACACCTACGGCCTGGGTGCCAGCGAGGAGCTGCTCGGCCAGGCCCTCGGCAAGCGCCGCGACGACGTCGTCGTGGCCACGAAGTTCGGCATGGACATGCAGGGCCGCAACGGCCCCGACTGGGGTGCGCGCGCTTCGCGGCGCTACGCCCGCAGGGCCGTGGAGGCCAGTCTGCGGCGACTCGGCACCGACCACATCGACCTGTACCAGATCCACCAGCCCGACCTGGTCACCCCGGTCGAGGAGACCCTCGAGGTGATGAACGAACTCGTCGACGAGGGCAAGGTCCACTACCTGGGCTGCTCCAACTTCGCCGGCTGGGAGGTCGTCGACGCCCACTGGACCGCGCGCACCCGCGGCCTGCGCGGGTTCGTCAGCGCGCAGAACGAGTACTCGCTCTACAACCGGTCCGCCGAGGAGGAGCTCGTCCCGGCCCTGGACCGGCTCGGGATGAGCTTGCTGCCGTACTTCCCGCTCGCCTACGGGCTACTCACCGGCAAGTACCGACGCGGCGAGGAGGCTCCCGCCGGCAGCCGGCTGAGCAGCAGCACCCAGGCGCACCGCCTGGAGGGCGCCGACTTCGACCGGGTCGAGGCGCTCGAGCGGTACGCCGCGGAGCGCGGTGTCTCGATCCTGGAGGTCGCGCTGGGCGGTCTGGCCGCGCAGCGCGCCGTCGGCAGCGTGATCGCCGGCGCGACCTCGGCGGCCCAGGTGGAGGCCAACGTGAAGGCCGCCTCGTGGCGCCCGACCGGTGCGGACGCCGAGGTGCTCGCCGGTATCAACGCCGTGCGCGGCCCCGGGATGGTGCACACGTCGTTCACCCGGCGCTGACCCTGCGCCCGCCCGCCCGGAGCCCCGCCGGTTTAGACCGAGCGGACGAGATTTCTCGAAACCGCCCCCACGGCCCGGCGTCCTCCTCAAGGATGTCGCTGCGCACTCGCCGCACCCTGCTTCGTGGCGCGTGTCCGCACGAACGTCGTCCGACCTCGGAGGGGAAGGCCGAACGCCGTACGAGGGTGGCCACTGCGGTGGCCACCCTCGTCTTCTCTCCGCGGGCGCCCCGGGGCGCGGATCCGCGCAGACCGGCGCCCCGCGGCGCCGGTTTGAACGTCCAGACCACTGTGGCGCGTTGGTTTCCGCACCGGGGGCGGGGGTATCACCCGATCCGCAGGGGGTCATGAAACCGGGGCGCGACCGGCCATCACACCGGGCCGGCGTGCCGCGACGAAGGTGGGCGAGAAATGGTCTCCACTACGGCGAAGGTCATCGAGGAGCAGCCGGCCAGTGGCGAGGCCGCCGAGAGCCGCGGCGCGCTGAGCACCAGGCTGCTGACGCAGGCCGCCGAAGAGTCGGACCCGGTGGAGCGCAAGCGCCTGCAGGACGAGGTCGTCGTCATGCACATGGGCCTCGCCCGCGCCGTCGCGGCGCGCTACCGCGGCCGCGGCATCTCCGACGAGGACCTCACGCAGGCGGCCGCGATGGCGTTGCTCAAGGCGGCCCGCCGGTTCGACCCCTCGCACGGCGTGGAGTTCCTGTCGTACGCCGTCGTCACCATGAAGGGCGAGGTCAAGCGTCAGTTCCGCGACTTCGGCTGGATGGTGCGACCGCCCCGACCGATCCAGAAGCTGCAAAGCGACGTGGCCCGCGCGCAGAGCGACCTCACCCAGGTGCTCGGCCGTTCGCCGCGAGTCCCCGAGGTCGCCGACCACCTCGGGGTCACCGAGGACGAGGTCCTCGAGGCTCTCTCGGCCGACGGTTGCTTCACGCCCACGTCGCTCGACATGCCGCTCGGCGACCAAGGCTCGACCGTCCTGGGCGACACACTGGTCACCGAGGACACCGCACTCGACGAGGCCGAGGCCCGGGTGCTGCTGATGCCGGCCATGCGGGCACTACCGGAGCGCGAACGTCACATCCTGTACCTGCGCTTCTTCAAGCAGCTGAGCCAGTCCCAGATCGCCGCCGAGGTCGGCGTCACCCAGATGCAGGTGTCGCGGATCCTGGCCCGGGTGATGGTGCAGCTCCGCGGCGCGCTCGAGCCTGCGTAGGGCGGCCCGCCCGGTCGGGGCATGCCGGTCCGAACGCGTACAGGAACGCGTCACGGCGGCGTGGGTTTGCGGTCCGGTGCCCGGGGTACCTCAGAGCCGAGCACCGAGGAGGAACAAAATGGACTCGACCGGCTGGATCATCGCCATCGTGGTCGCGATCATCCTGATCGCGGCAATCGCCTTCGCGCTGAAGGCGTCGAACACCAAGAAGAAGGAGCGTGACCGCGTCCGGGCAGCCGAGCTGCGCGAGCAGGCGGCCGCGCAGGCTACCGGTGTCACGCAGCACGAAAGCCACGCCCGCGAGACCGAGGCGGCCGCCAAGCAGGCCCGCGCCGAGGCGGAGCGCAAGGCAGCCGAGGCCGACCGGCTCGAGGCCGAGGCCGCCGACCGGGCCGCGTCCGCCAGCCGGGTGCGCGAGGAGCACCGGGAGAACGTGCGCCTGGCCGACGAGATCGATCCGGACGTGAATCACTCTGCGCCCACGACGGACACGGCCGTCCCCGCGGAGGAAGGCGCCACCACGGCGCAGCACGGGACGTCCACGTCGCACGCGGCGGTCTCGGACTCGGCAACGACCGACTCCACCACGACGCGTCCGGGCAGCACCGACTCGACGACCTCGGCAGACTCGACCACCGCGGACGCCACCACCGTCGACTCGAGCCCGCATGACTCGACCACGGACTCGACCACCACAGCGGACGAGGCGAGGCGCACGGAGGGCACCCACCGGGCGTAGCCGGCAGGCGCCGGTCAGAGGTAGAGGCCGGTCTGGCTGTCACCGAGGCGGTCGGCCGCGACCGCGTGTACGTCGCGCTCGCGCATCAGGATGTAGGTCTCGGCGTTCACCTCGACCTCGGCCTTGTCCTCGGGGTCGAACAGCACCTTGTCGCCGATCTCCACCGAGCGCACGTGCGGTCCGATCGCGGCCACCCGGGCCCAGCTGAGCCGCCGGCCGCCCATGACGGCGGTCGCCGGGATCACGATGCCACCCGACGACCGGCGCTCCCCCTCGGTGTCGACCGAGACGAGCACCCGGTCGTGGAGCATCCGGATCGGGGTCTTCTCGGTCATCGCGTGAGCTTGCGCAGCGCGAACATCACCGCGACGAGACCGACGACGACGCCGGCGGTCCTGAGGATGTTGTCGGTGCGCGGCGCGCCGTCGGGCGCGACGTACACCGCCTTGACCGACGCGACCTCACGCCGGGCGATGGTCTTCGGGCTGGCCCGGTAGACCAGCTGGTCGATGGTGTCGGCGAGCCGCTCACGGGTCGCCTCGATCTCGCTCTCGAGGGAGTCGAGGCCACGGTTCTCGGCCTTGCCCACAGCACATCTCCTTGCCATCCGCTACTCGGTCCGGCACAGACTATCCGCCGTCGCCCCGATCGTCCGCGTACCCCTGGCGTCCCCCTGTCGTCAGGAGCGGACTAGGTGCACGATGGGGCAGGGAGGAGTTGATGACGATGAACGCAGCGGTAGGCGACCACCTGCTGGTCCACAACGCACACGTCGGCGAGTCGAGCCGTGAGGGCGAGATCGTCGAGGTCCGGGGGGCCGACGGGGGCCCGCCGTACCTGGTCCGATGGACCGACGACGGGCACGAGTCGTTGGTGTTCCCGGGGCCGGACGCCGAGGTCCAGCACGTTCCTGCGAAGTCCTAGGCTCCCGCCGCGCGCCGCGCCGGCGCCCCGATCGCTCGGGGGTCGAAACCGAACGGCAGTTCGAGGCGGTGCGCGGCCATCAGGGCGTCGTCGGTGAGAACGTCGTACGTCGGACCGTCCGCGACGACGACGCCGTCGGAGAGGACCACGGACCGCGGGCACAGCTGGAACGCGTACGGCAGGTCGTGGGTGACCATCAGGACTGTCACGTCGAGCCCGGTGAGGATCTCGGCGAGCTCCCGGCGGGACGCCGGGTCGAGGTTGGACGACGGCTCGTCGAGGACCAGGATCTCGGGCTCCATGGCGAGCACGGTCGCCACCGCGACGCGGCGACGCTGCCCGAAGCTCAGGTGGTGCGGCGGACGTTCCGCGTAGTCCGACATGCCCACCTGCTCGAGGGCCGCGGTCACTCGGGCGTCGAGGTCCGCCCCGCGCAGGCCGAGGTTGGCCGGCCCGAAGGCGACGTCATCGCGCACGCTGGGCATGAACAGCTGGTCGTCGGGGTCCTGGAAGACGACGCCGACACGGCGGCGTACCTCCTGGAGGTTCTCCTTGACGACCGGCATCCCGGAGACGCTGACCGAGCCGGCGCCGCCCTGCAGGATGCCGTTGAGGTGCAGGACCAGCGTGGTCTTGCCGGCGCCGTTGGGGCCGAGCAGCGCGACCCGCTCGCCCCGGTGCACGTGCAGGTCGACGCCGTACAGCGCCTGGTGCCCGTCGGGATAGGCGTAGGCGAGACCGCGGACGTCCAGCACGGGGGCGGTCATCGTCGCCGTCCCGCCGACACCGAGCCGGTGTAGCCACGCGACACCATCGCGAGGTGGACCCGCTCACCACGCTCGTAGGAGCGGATGAACAAGGCGCCGGCGCTGCGGGCGATCACCGGCCAGTGCCGGGGGGTGCGTGCGCTGAAGCCGCGGGACTCCAGAGCGATCCGCATCCGCCGCATCTCGTCGCTCACCACGTCGACGTAGCGGATCATGAAGCCCATGATCTGCACGAGCTGCTGCGGGAGCCGCAGCCGCTCCAGGCCGACGAGGATGTCGCGCGGCTCGCTGGTCGCCGCCAGCGTCAGGCTGGCCAGCACGCCGAGGGTGCCCTTGGCGAGGAGCGCCCAGCCGGCCAGCAGCCCCGGCTCGCTGACGGTGATCCCGAGCACCTCGGTGGGCGGGCCGGTCGCGATGAACGGCATCAGCAGTGCGAACACCACGAAGGGGAGCTCGACAACCAGACGCTTGAGGATGTACGTCGGCGGGACGGTGCTGACCAGCACGACGCCGAGCACCACCCCCAGGTAGACCGCGTAGGCGGCGAACCAGTCCGGAGGCGTGGCGACCACGACCAGGACGAAGCCGAGCAGCGCGAGCAGCTTGAGGTGCGCCGGGGCCCGGTGCACGACCGAGTGCGCGTGGTAGTGCAGCCGATGCCCGTGTCCGGCGCCCACGTCAGGGCCGTCCGGTCGGCAGGTGTTCCTGATCCCCGCGGTCCGACCGGCCGTCCGGCGCGCTGCGACGGCGCACGGCGAACCCGATCCCCGTGGCCAGCAGGAGGGTCAGCACGACGCCCAGCACGCCGGCCAGGCCACCGGAGACCCGGGCGTCGTCGACCCCGCGGGTCCGGTAGTCCGCCAGCGGGCCGTCGGCGGTTGCCGTCTCGTCGGCGCTGTCGATGAAGCCGGTCCTCTCGGCGACGTACTCGAGCCCGTCGGGGTGGCTGGAGGCGTAGTAGCTGGCCACCCCGGCCAGCAGCAGGGCGACGACGATGCCGGCGAGCACGAAGGTGCGGGTGCGCATCAGGCCGCCCCGTCCACGCGCGCGGGAGCGGACTCCGGTGCCGTGCGCACCTCGAGGGTGCGTGCGGCGAGGACGCGGCGCGCACCGTGCACGAGGTCGGGTCGCACCGAGACCACGCTGCCGACCACCAGGCCGGTGATGGCCGCCTCGCCGACACCGATCACGGAGTGCCAGCCGAGCATCGCGACGGCGAGGGTGTCGAGCGGCACCGGCGCCTGGCCGCCGACGGCGTACAGCCCGACGAACGCCAGCGCGGTCACCGGCACCGACACGAACGCGGCGACGGCGGCGATCGCCGGCACCAGTCCGACGCGCTTGGGCAGCAACCGCTGCAGGCCGCGGAAGACGAGCCAGCCCACGACCACACCCACCAGGCCCATGAGCGTGATGTTGGTGCCGAGCGCGGTGATGCCGCCGTCGGCGAACAGCAGGCTCTGCACGAGCAGCACCACCGAGAGGCACAGCACCGCCGTCCAGGGTCCGACCAGCACGGCCGCGAGGGCACCGCCGAGGAGATGGCCGCTGGTGCCGGCGCCGACCGGGAAGTTCAGCATCTGGGTGGCGAACACGAATGCGGCGGTCAGGCCGGCCATCGGCGCGGCCCGGTCGTCGAGCTCGCGGCGAGCGCCGCGCAGGGCCAGCGACACCCCGGCGACCGCGACCGCGCCGGTGGCGACCGATGTCGAGACGTCCAGGAATCCGTCTGGCACGTGCATGCAGGTCCTCCGCTACGTTGGAGCCGCCTCGCGCCGCGAGGCTCTGCTGAGCAGGCTACGTTATTGCGAACGATTCGCAATAAGGCCGCGAGCGGATTGGTCCGATCCCGTTCGGAGAGGTACGACGATGGCGCAGACGAGGCTCGAGCCGGGCGACCGGGCCCCCGACTTCACGCTCACCGACGACAAGGGCGAGCAGGTGACCCTGTCGGAGCTGCGCGGCAAGAAGGTGATCGTGTACTTCTACCCCGCGGCGATGACGCCGGGATGCACCAAGCAGGCGTGCGACTTCACCGACTCCCTGGACTCGCTCCGCGGCGCCGGCTACGAGGTGCTCGGCATCTCCCCCGACAGGCCCGAGAAGCTGGCGAAGTTCCGCGACCGCGACGCGCTGACCATCACGCTGCTCTCCGACCCGGACAAGACCGTGCTGCAGGAGTGGGGCGCGTTCGGTGAGAAGAAGCTGTACGGCAAGGTCATCGAGGGCGTGATCCGCTCGACGTTCGTGGTCGACGAGGCCGGGCTGATCGAGGTCGCGCAGTACAACGTGAAGGCCACCGGTCACGTCGCGAAGCTGCGGCGTGATCTGGGGTTGGCGTCGTAGGGGTGCGGGGGCCAATTACCACGGTCCCGTGGTAATTGCCTCGTTCCCGGGGAGAGTTCGCACCGGGAAGCGGTGGATCACCACGGTCCCGTGGTAAACCACCCGTTCCCGGGGAGAGTTCACACCGGGAAGCGGCAGTTCACCACGGTCCCGTGGTAATCGGCCGCCCGCCCTAGACTGGCGCCGCTCGCCAGAGTGGTGGAATTGGCAGACACGCGGCACTTAGGATGCCGTGCCTTCGGGCGTGGGGGTTCAAGTCCCCCCTCTGGCACACCGGATCTCGCCGTACCCTCTGGCACTCCCCGGTCCCGCCGTACTTTCCGGCGCTCCCCCGGGTCTCGCCCTGCAGGACGCTCAGTCCGGCCGGTCGCCGGTGCCGAGTCCGGCGTCGCGGGCGCGGATGATCACCTCGGCACGGTCGGTGGCCTGGAGCTTGGCCAGGATGCTCGTCACGTTGTTGCGGATCGTCTTGGGTGAGAGGAACAGCTCGCTCGCGATCTGGGCGTTGTTCCGGCCGGCTGCGATCCGGTCGAGGATCTCGGTCTCGCGCTCGGTCAGCTCGGGGAACGGCCGCTCGGGGCGCGACGTCGGCGCCAGCACCTCCGCGATCCGTGCCGCCAGCGACGCCCCGAAGACGACTCCGCCGCCGTGGACGGTGGTGATCGCTCGGACGATCTCGTCCTGCTCGGCACCCTTGCGGAGGTAGCCGCGCGCGCCGGCGCGCAGCGCCGAGAGCACGGTGCCGTCGTCCTCGCCCATGGTGATGACGAGAACCCCGACGTCCGGCTGGTCGGCGACGATGCGCCGGGTCGCCTCGATCCCGTTGAGCTCCGGCATCTGCACGTCCATCACCACCACGTCCGGGCGACGCTCCGCGGCGAGGGCGACCGCCTCGGCGCCGTCTGCGGCCCGGGCGACGACCTCGATCGTCGGCAGCGGCTCGAGCAGCGACGCCAGCCCGTCCCGGAACACCGGGTGGTCGTCGGCGATCAGCACCCGAATCGTCCCGGTCATCGAAGCGCCCCTTCCTCGTGCATCGCGCCCAGCGGCAGCCAGGCCCGCACCCGCGTCCCGCCACCCTCGGGGCAGGACACCTCGCACCTGCCGCCGAGCTCCTCGGCCCGCTCCCGCAACGACAACAGGCCCACCCCGGCCGAGACATCCTCGCCGATGCCACGCCCGTCGTCGCGGACCTCGACCACCACCGCGGACCCGTCCCGGACCAGGCGCACCTCACAGCGCCGGGCCTCGGCGTGCTTGACCACGTTGGTGAGGGCCTCGGAGACGATGCGGTACGCCGCGACCTCGACCGCCGCGGGCAGCCCCCCGAGCCCGTCGGCGCACACCCGCACGTCGACCGCGGAGCGCATCCGCTCCGCCTGTTGCTCGAGCGCGGCGCGCAGGCCCAGGTCGTCCAGCGCCGGCGGCCGGAGGTCGTGCACCAGCCGGCGTACGTCGTCCAGTGCCTCCCGGATCTCGGTGCGCGCCAGCCGGACCAGCTCGCGGGCCCGGCCCGGGTCGGCGTCTACCGCGGTGCCGGCGGCGTCCAGCCGCATCGCCACACCTCCCAGCACCGGGCCCAGCCCGTCGTGCAGGTCGCGGCGGATCCGTCGCCGGTCGTCCTCGCGGCCCAGCACCAGCCGCTCGCGGCTCTCCTGCAGCTCGCCGGCGAGCAGGCTGGCCCGGATCGCGATCGCCGCCTGCCGAACCAGGTCCACGAGCAGCCCCTGGTCGCGGCGCGACAGCATCGAGCGCAGGCCGAGGGCGGGCAGCGTCAGCCGGCCGATCCGCTCGCCCCGGTAGGCAATGTCGATCTCCTGGCCGTCGGCCGCCACTCTGCCGTGCGTGGCCGCCAGGGTGCCGCCGCCGGGCGCGAGCACCTCGACGCGGACGAACGGCACCTTGAACGTCGTCGCGACCGCGGACGCCAGCGCGGGCAGCTGCTCGTCGACGGTCCGGGTCTCCTCGAGCCGCGCCGCGAACGTCGAGACCACGTCGTACCTGTCGCCGCGACGCCCGAACAGCAGCCGTCGTACGCCGGCGCCCAGCCAGGTGCGCAACGGCCCGTAGACGACGACCGCCAGCACGAGCACCAGGATCGTCACGCCGCGCTCGTCGAGGCGCTCGCCCAGCAGGAGGTTCGCGCCGGCCAGCACGGCGAGGTCGAACGCGACCACGATCCCGGCGACGCCGGCGTAGGTCAGCGTCCCGGCCACCAGGGCGTCGACGTCGCCCAGACCCGGCCGGACGATGCCGATCGTGACCGAGACGGCCGTCGTGATGACCGCGACGGCGAGCAACGCCGTCGTCAGCCCCCCGGAAGGCACGAGCACCGCCACCACGACCGTGAGCACACAGACGATGCCCGCCCAGAGCAGCCACCGCAGCCGGGTCCGCTCGTCGCCGCTCGCATGCCGGTGTCGGACGAACACCACGACGACGGCCGCCGTGAGCGCGAGCAGCGTCAGCGGCCGGGTCACGTTCAGCACCGCCGTGGCCACGGCGTCGGGCATCGGCAGCGCGAGCAGGTCGGTGCGCACGCCCGGCACGGGCAGCTCGCGGAAGACCACACTGTCCGGGGCCAGCAGCAGCGCCACGGGAAGACTCGCGGCCGCGGCGAGCACCGCCACGCTCACCGTGCGCCACCGGCCGGGCATCAGCCGGCCGGTCGGGTACACCACCAGTAGGGCCGGCAGCCCGAGCAACAACGTCGCGCCGAACCGGGCGACGAACCAGACCGCCAAGTCCGTGCCGGGCAGCCCGTGCGCCGCCGAGTAGGCACCCCACGACTCGAAGAAGCCGTCCAGCGCCCACACCCCGCCGAACGCCGCCAGCACCCACCCCACCGCGTGCCGCGGCCGGACCGCCAGGATCACCGCCGCCGCGCAGAGCAGGACACTGCCGATGACCGACGTCACGGCGCCGCGGCCCGCGAAGACCACGGCGCGCTCCGCCGGTGTGGTGCCCGAGTCGAGGTACGCCGCCGCAGCCGTGACCAGGACGGCGGAGAGCACCAGCAGCACGGGGGCCAGCCGCGGACTGCGGTCGTCGGGGACGGTCGTCACGCGTGAAGTATCACCGGCAAGGTGTCCCGGCGTCCCGGGACCGCGGTCCTTCGTCGACGGGACCGCATCGGGGACCCCGGACGGGACGCCTCTCCCTGCCGCCCGGGCCGCCGGGACGGCCAGAGTCCTGGTCATGCCGAACAAGACCGTCACCCAGGAGAACGACATGACCACCACCCACACGCCGACCCCCGCCCGCTCCGACCTGCACACCGGGTCCCCGCGCACCACGGCACCCGTTGCACCGCCGTTCCGGAAGCACGGGCTCGCGCTCACCGGCGGTGCGCTCCTGTGGGCCACCAGCTTCCTGCACTTCGGCCCGAACCCGACCGACTCGTCGGGCCTGGTGCTCTTCGGGCTGATGTCCGGGTCCTTCCAGCTCGGGCTGCTGGCGCTGCTCCGCGTGCTGTGGCGGACCCGGGCCCTCGGCGAGGGCCGGATCGCCCGGGCCGTGCTGCGGATCGAGACGGTCTTCGTCTCGCTCGCGATCTGCTCGACGTTCGTCGACGCGATCGGCGTCTCCGACCTGAGCCAGCCGGGCTGGATCGTCCTCGACGCCTTCTGGCCGCTCTCGATGCTGGGGATGTTCTTCATCGGCATCCGGATCGCCGTCGCTGGCCGCTGGAAGGGGCTCACCCGCTTCTGGCCGCTGGTCGCCGAGAGCTGGGCCATGGTCGTCATCCCGACCATGGGCATCTTCGGCGAGGACGTCGCGAAGTACGTCGCCGCGCTGCACCTGCTCGTCGGCTACGCCGTGCTCGGCGTGCTGGTGTCCCGCAAGGAGAGCTGAACCACCCCCTCGCAGGGCCCGGACCGTGACGGTCCGGGCCTCGCGTGTGCCCGGCCACGGGTGCATCGCGCGGCTCTCCACCACGGCGCAGCGGTCAGACGTGCCGGGCGAGCCAGCTGCCGAGGACCTGCGCGCTCCGGTCGACCAGCGCCGGCCAGTCGAGTGCCGACTCGTCGGCGTTGTCGCTGACGTGCTTGACCAGGCGAACGGGCAGATCCGGCCGAGACGACCAGGATCCCCCCGGTCACGTCCGGGCGAGCGCCTCGGCCACGACGGGTGCGAGCGCGCGCAGCGCCCGGCCGCGGTGGGAGATCGCGTCCTTCTCGGCGGCGGGCAGCTCGGCGGAGGTGCGCTCCTCGCCTCTCGCCAGCGTGTCGTCGGCGACGAAGAGCACGTCGTAGCCGAAGCCGCCACTGCCGCGGAGCTCCCGGATGACCCGGCCGGGCATCTCGCCGTGCACCACGTGCTCGACGGTCTCGTCGCCGACCGGCCGCACGAACGCGACGGCACAGGTGAAGTGGGCGGTACGGCGCTCGTCGGGCACGTCGTCGAGCTGCTCGAGGAGGAGCCGGTTGTTCGCCGCGTCGTCCTTGGCGGTGCCCGCCCAGCGGGCCGAGAGCACGCCCGGCATGCCGTTGAGCGCATCGACGCACAGTCCGGAGTCGTCGGCGATCGACGGGAGCCCGGTGGCCGTCACGCCCGCGCGTGCCTTGATCAGCGCGTTGCCCTCGAAGGTCGGCTCGGTCTCCGGCGGTTCGTCGTACGGCGCGACGTCGTCGAGCCCGAGCACCTCGATGCCGGGGACGTGCTCGGCCAGGATGCGCTGCATCTCCGCGATCTTCTTCGTGTTGCGCGAGGCGAGGAAGACCACCGGGTGGTCGG
Organism: Nocardioides sp.; assembly: GCF_035697785.1. Classification (GTDB taxonomy): domain Bacteria; phylum Actinomycetota; class Actinomycetes; order Propionibacteriales; family Nocardioidaceae; genus Nocardioides_B. Next base: position 402 of record NZ_DASSCL010000137.1, on the reverse strand, counting down.
CCCGCTCGGCGTCAGGCACCGGCGAGCGCCGTCCGCTGGATGCCGGTCAGGTCGGCGCAGCCCTTCTCGGCCAGCGCCAGCAGACCGTCGAGCTCGGCCCGGTCGAACGGCGCGGCCTCGGCGGTGCCCTGCACCTCGATGAACTTGCCGTCCCCGGTCATCACGACGTTCATGTCGGTCTCCGCGCGGACGTCCTCCTCGTAGGGCAGGTCCAGCCGCGGCTCGCCGTCGATGATGCCGACGGACACCGCGGCCACCGATCCGAGCAGCGGCTCCCCCGCCAGCGCCCCCTTGCCGGCGAGGTGCGCGCACGCGTCGGCGAGGGCGACGTACGCCCCCGTGATCGCCGCCGTGCGGGTGCCCCCGTCGGCCTGCAGGACGTCGCAGTCGAGCACGATCGTG
>NZ_DASSCL010000136.1:0-34719 GCF_035697785.1 Nocardioides sp. | reverse complement strand
TGTCCGCACCCATCTGCAGCGCCTTGCGCACCGCGTCGGTGGCCTGCTCCGGGCCCACGCACAGCACCGTCACCACCGTGTCCCCGGTGTCATCACCGAGGGACTCCTTCACCAGCAGCGCCTGCTCCACCGCATACTCGTCCAGCTCCGAGAGCAACCCGTCCACACCCACGCGGTCCACGGTGTTGTCCGCCTCGAAATGCCGGTCCGCCGTAGCGTCCGGCACGTACTTCACACACACGACAATGTTCATGGCGTTCCGGCCCCGAAGGGCCCCTCCTGTACGTCGGGTTGGACCGAGGTTACCCGCAGGTAGCAATCACCGAAACGGGCGCTCGGGTGGGTTGGGTCACATGGGAGCCGCATTCCTCACGGCCGGATGATGCGGTCCAGGATCTTGCCGACCACGAGGTAGGCCAGGGCGGCCAGACCCCAGTTGACCAAGGCGCTCTGGACACCATCCCGGTCCTTCTCGAAGGTGAAGATGCCCTCGTCGCGGCTGAACACGTCGAGGTCGAGGGTGTCGGCGGCGTCGAGGATCCAGGCCACGATCGCGTTGTCCTGGTTGGCCTTCAGGGCGACCAGCAGGGCACCCACGGCGAGGATGAGTGCACAGACGACGGCGATCAGCCACACGAGCGAGGCGAGCTTCGAGCGGAAGGTGCTGGTGACACCCTTCACGGCAGCCCCCGTCGACCGGCGGTTGGCGGTCGGCTTCTCGGCAGGCTTCTCCGCCGGCTTCTCCGCCGGCTTCTCCGCCGGCTTGTCGGCCGGCCTCTCGGCGTCGGACTTGTCCACGTCGGCCACGGCGTTCTCCTCATCCAAAAGTACGTCGCACCCTAACCCCCGGCGCTACCTGCCGGTGAACTCGGCCTTGCCCGGCCCCCGCTCCATGAACGACTTCATCCCGATGGAGCGGTCGTCGGTGGCGAACAGCGCGGCGAACTGGATGCGTTCGATCTCGAGGCCGGTCGCGAGGTCTGCCTCGATGCCCTTGTCGATCGACTCCTTGGCGGCACGCAGGGCGTAGGACGCCGCACCGGTGAACTTCCTTGCCCACGCGACCGCCTCGGCGTGCACGTCGGCGGCGGGCACCAGCCGGTCGACCAGCCCGATGGCCAGCGCCTCGTCGGCCTTCACGAGGCGGCCGGTGAAGATGATGTCCTTGGCCTTGGCGGTTCCGACCAGGCGCGTGAGCCGTTGCGTGCCGCCGGCGCCGGGGATGACGCCGAGCAGGATCTCGGGCTGGCCGAGCGTGGCGTCGTCGGCGGCGATCCTGATGTCTGCGCAGAGCGCGAGCTCGCACCCGCCGCCCAGGGCGTAGCCGGTGACCGCGGCGACGACCGGCTTCGGGATGTCGGCGACCGCCGTGAACGCGGACTGCAGGCGGCCGGAGCGCTCGACCATGTCGGTGTAGGACATGTCGGCCATCTCCTTGATGTCGGCGCCCGCGGCGAACACCTTCTCGCCGCCGTACACGACGACGGCCTTCACGTCCGCGCGCTCGGCGGCCTCCTTGGCGGTGGCCCGGATCTCCTCCTGGACCTGCACGTTGAGCGCGTTCATCTTGGGGCGGTCGATGCGGATCGTCCCGACCCCGTCCTCCACCTCGAGCCGCACGAACTCGCCCACGCTGATCTCCTCACGTCGCCACCGGAAACTTCCTCGGGCACCCTAGCCACCCGGTTGAGGTTGACTTCCATGCGGTTGGGACACAATGTCCGGATGCACGACGACTCCCCCGCCCCGGTGTGGCCCGGTGAGCACCAGCCTCTCGGAGCCACGTGGAGCGGGGAGAGCACCAACTTCGCCGTGTTCGCGCCGGAGGCCACCAGCGTCGACGTGTGCCTGTTCGACGACGGTCCCGACGGGCTCGTCGAGACGCGACACCGGCTGACCGAGAAGACGCTCGGCATCTGGCACGGCGCGCTGCCGGGCGTCCCGGTCGGCCAGCGCTACGGGTTCCGCGCCGACGGGCCCTGGGAGCCGAAGCGGGGCCGCCGTTTCAACGTCGCCAAGCTGCTGCTCGACCCCTACGCACAGGCGGTGTCGGGCGAAGCACTGCTCGACGACGCGACGTACGCCCACGTCCGCGCGGCGAGTGACGTCGACGACAGGGGTGTCGCGACCGACGTGCACGCCCGTGACGACCGCGACTCCGCTCCGTACGTCCCACTCTCGGTCGTGGTGCACGACGAGTTCGACTGGGGCGACGACCGGCGTCCGCGGCACCGCTGGACCGACACGATCATCTACGAGCTGCACGTCAAGGGGTTCACCCAGCTGCACGACCGGGTGCCCGAGGAGCTCCGCGGCACGTACGCCGGGCTGGCCTCCCCCGCCGTCGTCGACTACCTCCACGACCTGGGCGTGACGACCGTCGAGCTGCTCCCCGTGCACGAGATCGTCCCGGAGCGGCACCTGACCGACCTCGGCCTGAAGAACTACTGGGGCTACAACTCGGTCGGATTCTTCGCCCCGCACCACGCCTACTCCGCCGGCGGCGACCGCGGCGGGCAGGTCTCCGAGTTCAAGCAGATGGTGAAGAACCTGCACGCCGCGGGGCTCGAGGTGATCCTCGACGTGGTCTACAACCACACCGCCGAGGGTGGCCCGGATGGCCCCACGCTGTCCTTCCGGGGGCTCGACGACCACGGCTACTACAAGCGCGTCGAGCCTGGGTCGGACGCATACTTCGACGTGACCGGTTGCGGCAACACCGTCGACACGACGTACCCCGCCGCGCTCCGGCTGATCCTCGACTCGCTGCGCTACTGGGTCACCGAGATGCACGTGGACGGGTTCCGCTTCGACCTGGCGCCCGCGCTGGCGCGGGACCGGACCGCGATCGACCTGCGGGGCCCGTTCCTGACCACCATTGGCCAGGATCCGGTCCTGCGCGACGTGAAGCTGATCGCGGAGCCGTGGGACGCCAGCATGGACGGCTACCAGGTCGGCCGGTTTCCGCCGCCGTGGGTGGAGTGGAACGACCGCTACCGCGACACCATCCGGGACTTCTGGCGGACCAGCTCGGGGGGCATCCGCGAGGTCGCGTCACGTCTGGCGGGTTCCAGCGACATGTACGCCGACGACGGCCGGTCGCCGTACGCCTCGGTCAACTTCGTCACCGCCCATGACGGGTTCACCCTGCGCGACCTGGTGTCCTACAACGAGAAGCACAACCAGGCGAACGGCGAGGACAACCGCGACGGCTCCGATAACAACCGATCCTGGAACTGCGGCGTCGAGGGCGAGACGGACGACCCGGAGGTCATCGCGCTGCGCAGGAAGCAGGCGGCCAACCTGATGGTCACGCTGTGCCTCTCCACCGGCGTGCCCATGCTCACGGCCGGCGACGAGCGTGGTCGCACCCAGCGGGGCAACAACAACGCCTACAGCCAGGACAACGAGATCTCCTGGCTGGACTGGCGTCCGGACGACGCGTGGCTCGACCTCTACGAGACGACCAAGGCCGCGCTGCGACTGCGCCGCGAGCACCCGGCGCTGCGGCAGCGGCACTTCCTCGCCGGCCGCCCGACCGTCGAGGGCGGCCCCAAGGACCTCGCCTGGATCCACCCCGCGGGGCGGGAGATGACCGACGCCGACTGGTTCGACGACCGGCTGCACACGTTCGGGATGTTCGTCTCCGGGGACCCGCTCAGGGCGCCCGGACCGCGCGGCGAGGTGCTCCGGGACCGGTCGTTCCTGCTCTGGTTCAACGCGCACCCCGAGCCCGGCAAGGCGACTCTCCCCGCCAACGACTGGGTGCACGAGGGCGAGGTCGTGCTCAGCACCGACGGCACCCACTCCGTCGGGGAGCGCCTGCAGGCGGGCGCCGTCATCGACATCGAGCCCCGCAGCGTCATCGTCCTCCGCGAGCTCCCCACCCCCCGTTGAGACGGGTCAGGCGCGGGGGAGGGTGACGCAGCCGAGCTCGGCGGGGCCGGCCAGGTGTGGGTTCTTCGGGAGCACGCGGACCGTGTAGCCGAACGGGCCGGTCGAGGACAGCGCGACGGGGCCTTCGAACCGGTGTCGGCCGCCTTCGTAGGTCTCGGCGTGCGCGAGCGACTCCGCGGTGGTCTCGACCAGCTCGTCGTCGTGGCCGATCCGGCCGTGCACCACCTGTACGTCGACGTCGTCGGGGCCGAGCGAGCCGAGCGACACGAACGCGCGGACCTCGAGGGTCTCGTTGAGCGCGGGCGTGTCGGCGACGCCGCTGGACTCGACGTGGTCGATGACCACACCGCCCCAGGCGTCGCGCGTGCTGCGCTTCCACTCGGCCAGCGCCACCGCACCGGCGTAGTCGCCGTTCAGCGTGCGGGAGCTCGCGGCCGCGGGGGCGTAGAGCGTGCGGACGTAGTCGCGGACCATCCGGTCGGCGAGCACCTTGGGCCCGAGCGACTTCAGCGTGTGCCGGACCATCTCGATCCAGCGGTAGGGCACCGCCTCGTCGTCCCCCGACGAGTGGTCGTAGAAGCGGGGCGCGACCTCCTTCTCGATCAGGTCGTAGAGCGCGGTCGCCTCGATGTCGTCACGACGGTCGGGGTCGTCGATGCCGTCGGCCGACGGGATCGCCCAGCCGTTGTTGCCGTCGTACCACTCGTCCCACCAGCCGTCGAGGATCGACAGGTTCAGGCCACCGTTGAGCGCGGCCTTCATGCCCGACGTGCCGCACGCCTCGTAGGGCCGCAGCGGGTTGTTCAGCCAGACGTCGCAGCCGGGGTAGAGCGGCTGTGCCATCGCGATGTCGTAGTTGGGCAGGAACACGATCCGGTGCCGGACCTCGGGGTCGTCGGCGAACCGGACGATCTCCTGGATCAGCTTCTTGCCGCCCTCGTCGGCGGGGTGTGACTTGCCGGCGATGACGAGCTGGATCGGCCGCTCCGGGTGCAGCAGCAGCCGCTTGAGCCGCTCGGGCTCGCGCAGCATCAGCGTCAGCCTCTTGTACGACGGGACGCGGCGGGCGAACCCGATCGTGAGCACGTCCGGGTCGAGCGCGGAGTCGATCCAGGTCAGCTCGGCCGGGGCCGCACCACGCTGCTTCCACGACTTGGCCAGCCGCTTGCGGGCGTCCTGGACGAGCCGCTCACGCAGCACCCGCTTGGTGGCCCAGATGTCGGCGCCGGTCACCTTGTCGGCCAGCTCGAACACCTGCGACGGCCGGTCGGCGTCGGGGTCCGGCCCGGGACGTCCGCCGTAGCTGCGGACCAGGTCGAAGATCTCGCGGGCCACCCAGGTCGGCGCGTGCACGCCGTTGGTGATCGAGGCGATCGGCCGCTCCTCCACGTCGAACTGCGGCCACAGCCCGCCGAACATGTCGCGGCTGACGTGACCGTGCAGCTGGGAGACGCCGTTCGCGCGCTGCGCGAGCCGGAAGCCCATCACGGCCATGTTGAACACGGCCGGGTCGCCGCCCGGGTAGTCCTCGGTGCCGAGCGAGAGGATCCGCTCCACGGGTACGCCGGGGCAGGCGTTGTCGCCGCCGAAGTACTGCGCGACGAGGTCGCGGGGGAACCGGTCGATCCCGGCCGGGACCGGCGTGTGGGTGGTGAACACGGTGCCGGCGCGCGACACCTCAAGCGCCGCGTCGAACCCGAGCCGGGTGGTGCCCTGCTCGGTGAGCTCGCGGATGCGCTCCAGCCCGAGGAAGCCCGCGTGACCCTCGTTGGTGTGGAACACCTCGGGGTCCGGCGCGCCGGTGATCTGGGTGTAGGCGCGGATCGCCCGCACGCCGCCGATGCCGAGCAGCATCTCCTGGCGGAGCCGGTGCTCGGAGTTGCCGCCGTACAGCCGGTCGGTGACCTCCCGCAGCTCCGGGGTGTTCTCCTCGGTGTCGGAGTCGAGGAGCAGCAGCGGCACCCGTCCGACCTGGGCGACCCAGACCCGCGCGGTCAGCGTCCCGCTGTCGGGCATCCCGATGCTGACCTTGGCGACGTTGCCGTCCTCGTCGCGCAACGGCGCGATCGGGAGGCCGTCGGGGTCGAGCACGGGGTAGGTCTCCTGCTGCCAGCCGTCGCGGGAGAGGAACTGGCGGAAGTAGCCGTGCCGGTAGAGCAGGCCGACGCCGACAATGGGTACGCCGAGGTCGCTGGCGGTCTTGAGATGGTCGCCGGCCAGGATGCCGAGACCGCCGGAGTACTGCGGCAGCACGGCCGTGATGCCGAACTCCGGGGAGAAGTACGCGATCGAACGAGGCAGGTCCGCGGCGTCCTGCCGCTGGTACCAGCGGTCGTCGGTGAGGTACGCCTGCAGGTCCTCGCGGGCGGCGCCGAGCCGGGCCAGGAATCCCTCGTCGCGGGTCAGCTCCTCGAGCCTGGCCTGCTTGACGGTGCCCAGCAACCGGACCGGGTCGTGACCGGACGCGTCCCACGCCGACGGGTCGACGGAGGCGAAGACGTCCTGCGTCTCGGGGTGCCAGGACCAGCGCAGGTTGCCGGCCAGCTCACCCAGCGCCGCGAGCGCGGGAGGCAGGACGGGCTGGACGGTGAATCGACGGATTGCTCTCACCGGCAGCACGTTAGCCGATCATGACTTGAACGATCCAATACTTCGGCGAGTGGTGAGCCAGATCTCGTCCGGCAGCCCGATCTCACGACGGGTTTCCGCCCCGCCCGATGACGGTATGTTCGCCCCATGGTCGGACGTATCCCCGTCATGGACGTCAGCCCCGTCGTCGCCTGTGGCCGCTACCCCAGCAAGGCCACCGTCGGCGAGCCCTTCTCCGTCACCGCCCTGGTGTTCCGCGAGGGCCACGACGCGCTCAGCGCCGAGGTCGTCCTCACCGACCCCAAGGGCAAGCGCCGGCCACCGCGGCGGATGGTGAGGCAGCCCAAGGCCGTCGACCTGTGGCAGGCCGAGGTCGTGCCCGACACCGTCGGCGCGTGGACGTTCGAGATCCAGTCCTGGAGCGACCCCGTCGCCACCTGGCGGCACAACGCCGAGATCAAGATCCCCGCCGGCATCGACGTCGAGCTGATGTTCACCGAGGGCGCGCTGCTGCTCGAGCGCGCGGCCGCGGGGCTGCCCCGGCGTGCGCCCGGCCGCAAGGTGCTGACCGATGCGGTGAAGGCGGTGCGCGACAAGTCCCGGCCGGAGCCGGTGCGGTTCTCCGCGGCTGTCTCACCCGCGGTGGACGGGATCCTCGCCGAGCACCCGCTGCGCGACCTGGTCACCACCGAGGGTCCGCATCCGTTCTTCGCAGATCGCGAGCGCGCGCTGTTCGGCAGCTGGTACGAGTTCTTCCCACGCTCGGAGGGTGCGTACGTCGACGACAACGGCAAGGTCGTGTCGGGCACCTTCACCACCGCCGCCGACCGCCTGCCCGCCGTCGCCGCGATGGGCTTCGACGTGATCTACCTGCCGCCGATCCACCCGATCGGCGAGGTCAACCGCAAGGGCCCCAACAACACGCTGACCCCCGGACCCGACGACGTCGGCTCCCCGTGGGCGATCGGCTCCAAGGACGGCGGTCACGACGCCGTGCACCCCGACCTGGGCACGATCGACGACTTCGACGCGTTCGTGAAGCGGGCCGAGGAGCTCGGGCTCGAGGTCGCGCTCGACCTCGCCCTCCAGGCGGCGCCCGACCACCCGTGGGTGAAGACCAACCCGCAGTGGTTCACCACCCGCGCCGACGGCACCATCGCCTACGCGGAGAACCCGCCGAAGAAGTACCAGGACATCTACCCGGTCAACTTCGACAACGACCCCGACGGCATCTACCAGGAGGTGCTGCGCGTCGTCCGGCACTGGATGAGCCACGGCGTGCGGATCTTCCGCGTCGACAACCCGCACACCAAGCCCGTCGAGTTCTGGCAGTGGCTGCTCGGCGAGGTGCGCAAGACCGACCCCGACGTGCTCTTCCTCTCCGAGGCGTTTACCAAGCCGCCGATGATGCGGGCCCTGGGGACGGTCGGCTTCCACCAGTCCTACACCTACTTCACCTGGCGGACCGCCAAGTGGGAGATCGAGCAGTACCTCACCGAGCTGGCCCACGAGAGCAGCGACGTGATGCGTCCGAACTTCTTCGTGAACACCCCCGACATCCTGCACGCGTTCCTGCAGTACGGCGGGCCCGCGGCGTTCAAGATCCGCGCCGCCCTGGCCGCGACCGGGTCACCGAGCTGGGGCGTCTACGCGGGCTACGAGCTGTTCGAGCACGTCGCGGTCAAGCCGGGGAGCGAGGAGTACCTCGACTCGGAGAAGTACCAGATCCGGATCCGCGACTGGAAGGCCGCCGAGGCCGAGGGGCGCACCTTGGCGCCGTACCTCACCCGGCTCAACGAGATCCGTCGCCAGCACCGGCCGCTCCAGCTGCTCCGCAACGTCACCATCCACAACAGCGACGACGAGTCGATCCTGGTGTTCAGCAAGTCCGCGGCCTCGACGGGCTCGGACGCCGAGGAGCACGTGATCGTGGTGATCAACCTCGACCCGCACGCCGCCCGCGAGACGACCGTGCACCTCAACATGCCCGCGCTCGGCCTCGACTGGCACGACCAGTTCGTCGTGCACGACGAGATCAGCGGCGAGAGCTGGACGTGGTGGGAGCGGAACTACGTCCGCCTCGACCCGTACGGCGAACCCGCCCACATCCTCACCGTCCGGAGGCCCACCGCCTGATGTCCGAAGCGATGACGAGCAACACACGGGTCTCGACCGGCTCGACCACCGAGTCCGGCCCCGCGCCCGCCGACGGGCTCCCCGACGACGGTCCGGAGTGGTTCAAGACCGCGGTCTTCTACGAGGTCCTCGTCCGCTCGTTCCGGGACAGCAACGGCGACGGTGTGGGCGACTTCGCCGGGCTCACCGAGAAGCTCGACTACCTGCAGTGGCTGGGTGTCGACTGCCTCTGGGTGCCGCCGTTCTTCACCTCGCCGTTGCGTGACGGCGGCTACGACGTCGCCGACTACACCGACATCCTCCCCGAAGTCGGCACGGTCGAGGACTTCCACACGTTCCTCGACGCCGCGCACGAGCGCGGGATCAGGGTGATCATCGACTTCGTCATGAACCACACCTCCGACCAGCACCCGTGGTTCCAGGAGAGCCGCTCGGACCCCGATGGTCCCTACGGCGACTTCTACGTGTGGTCCGACACCGACGAGCTCTACCAGGAGGCTCGGATCATCTTCGTCGACACGGAGCCCTCCAACTGGACCTGGGACCCGGTCCGGCAGCAGTACTTCTGGCACCGCTTCTTCAGCCACCAGCCCGACCTCAACTTCGACAACCCGAAGGTCCACGAGGCGATGTTCGAGGCCCTGCAGTTCTGGCTCGACATGGGCATCGACGGCTTCCGTCTCGACGCGGTGCCCTACCTGTACGAACGTCCGGGCACCAACGGCGAGAACCTCAAGGAGACCCACGACTTCCTGCGCGACGTGCGGACCTTCGTCGACGAGCACTACCCGGGCCGGGTGCTGCTCTGCGAGGCCAACCAGTGGCCGGCCGACGTGGTCGAGTACTTCGGGGACTTCGAGAAGGGCGGCGACGAGTGCCACATGGCGTTCCACTTCCCGGTGATGCCGCGCATCTTCATGGGGGTGCGCCGGGAGTCGCGGTTCCCGATCTCGGAGATCATGGAGCAGACACCGGCGATCCCCTCGAGCTGCCAGTGGGGCATCTTCCTGCGCAACCACGACGAGCTGACGCTCGAGATGGTCGCCGACGAGGATCGCGACTACATGTGGGGCGAGTACGCCAAGGACCCCCGCATGAAGGCCAACATCGGCATCCGCCGTCGGCTCGCTCCGTTGCTCGACAACGACATCAACCAGATGGAGCTGTTCACGGCCCTGCTGCTGTCGCTGCCCGGCTCACCGGTGCTCTACTACGGCGACGAGATCGGCATGGGCGACAACATCTGGCTGGGTGACCGCGACGGCGTGCGCACTCCGATGCAGTGGACCGCCGACCGCAACGCCGGCTTCTCGGTCGCCACCCCGGGACGCCTCCACCTCCCGGTGATCCAGGACCCGGTCTTCGGCTACCAGCGCGTCAACGTCGAGACCGAGCTGGAGAACGCCTCCTCGCTCCTGCACTGGACCCGACGGATGATCCACGCCCGGAAGAAGCACCCTGCCTTCGGACTCGGCGACTTCCTCGACCTGGGCGGCTCCAACCCGAGCGTGCTCTCCTACGTCCGCGAGTACACCTCGCCGGAGGGCAGCAACGACCGGGTGCTGTGCGTGCACAACCTGTCCCGCTTCCCGCAGCCGGTCGAGCTCGACCTCCGCCGCTACGAGGGCGTCGCCCCGATCGAGCTGCTCGGAGGCGTCCGGTTTCCCGAGATCGGCGAGCTGCCGTACCTGCTGACCCTCGGCGCCTACGGGTTCTACTGGTTCCGGCTGCCCACCCCGGAGACCGACCGCCACAACCTGCCCACCTCGCCGGAGCCGTTCACCACCGAGGTGCCCGAGAGCGGCGAGGAGGTGACCTCCCGGTGAAGGCCGACCTCGAGCAGTTCATCGAGTCCGCCCGCTGGTTCGGCGGCAAGGGCCGGTCCGCGACCGTCACCGAGGTACGCCGGGTCGGTGGACTGGGCACCGTCGAGAAGGACGGCACGCCCTATGTCGGCATCGAGCTCGTCACGCTGGCCTACGACAGCGGCGAGAGCGAGACCTACCAGGTCCCCATCGCCTACTACGCCGACCCGCAGGGCCGTCTCGAGCACGCCCAGATCGGCCAGTGGGACGACCCCGACCTCGGACCGGTCCACGCCTACGACGCGATGCACGACCGGGAGGTCACCATCCTGTGGCTGCGTGCGTTCGACGAGCAGCACGACGACGGCAAGCTGGCGTTCCACCGGTTGCCGGGCCACGAGCTCGACCTGACCACCCACTCCACGCTGTTCTCCGGGGAGCAGAGCAACTCCTCCCTGGCGTTCGGCGAGGACAGCCTGATGAAGGTGTTCCGCAAGGTCACCTTCGGCCACAACCCCGACATCGAGATCCACGCCAAGCTGACCGAGGCCGGCAGCGAGCACGTCGCCGCCCTCTACGGCTGGGTCGAGGCGCCCGGGCATCGCAGCACCGGCGGCGAGCCGCTGCACCTCGCGATGCTCCAGCAGTTCCTGCGCACGGCCAGCGACGGCTGGGACTTGGCGCTGGCCAGCGTCCGCGACCTGTTCGCCGAGGCGGACCTGCACGCCGACGAGGTGGGCGGCGACTTCGCGGCCGAGTCACACCGGCTCGGCGTCGCCACCGGAGAGGTGCACCGGACCCTGCGCGAGGTGTTCCCCACCTCCGAGTGGGGCACCGACGAGCTGAAGTCGCTCGCCGGCGCCATGCGTGAGCGGCTCGACGCGGCGGTCGAGGCGGTGCCCGACCTGGCGTCCTTCGCCGAGGCCCTCCGCAGCCAGTACGACGCCGTCGAGGCGATCGACCAGGCGGTGCCGGTGCAGCGCGTGCACGGCGACTACCACCTCGGCCAGACCCTGCGGACGGTCCGCGGCTGGAAGATCGTGGACTTCGAGGGCGAGCCCGCCAAGCCGCTCTCGGAGCGGGTGCTGCCCGACAGCCCCTGGCGTGACGTCGCGGGGATGCTGCGGTCGTTCGACTACGCCGCCCACGCCGTCGAGGCCGACGTGCAGGCCGAGACCGACAACAGCCAGATCGCCTACCGCGCGGCCGAGTGGGCAGAGCGCAACCAGCAGCAGTTCCTGGCCGGCTACGTCGAGGCGACCTATCCGGTCAAGGAGGGCGAGGAGCGCGACCAGCCGCCGGAGCTGCCCGACCACCTGCGCACGCTGCTGCGCGCCTACCAGACCGACAAGGCGGTCTACGAAGCCGTCTACGAAGCGCGCAACCGACCCAGTTGGATCGGCATCCCGCTCGGCGCCATCGAGCGGCTGACCGCCGCACCGGCACAGGAGGAAGCCCCGTGAGCACTGCGATCCGCCCGCTCGACCCCGACGTGCTCGACCAGGTCGTCAACGGCAGCCACGGCGACCCGCACACCGTGCTCGGCGCCCACCCGCACGGGGGCGGGACGACGGTTCGGGTGCTGCGTCCGCTCGCCGAGTCGGTCGTGGTCGTGCACGGAGGCAAGCGCGTCGCGCTGGAGCACGAGCAGGGCGGCATCTGGGTCGGCCTCCTCGACGTACCCGAGCCGCCGGACTACCGGCTGGAGGTGACCTACGCCGGCGGATCGCCGATCACCAGCGACGACGCCTACCGCTACCTGCCCACGCTGGGCGAGATGGACCTGCACCTGATCAACGAGGGCCGCCACGAACGGCTCTGGGACGTGCTCGGTGCCCACGTCCGCAGCTACGACTCCCCCACCGGCGACGTCTCCGGCACCTCGTTCGCGGTCTGGGCGCCGCACGCGCGCGGTGTCCGCGTGAAGGGCGACTTCAACAGCTGGGACGGCCGCGAGCACCCGATGCGGCAGATGGGCGTGTCCGGCGTCTGGGAGCTGTTCGTCCCCGACGTGGGCTCCGGCACCCGCTACAAGTTCCTCATCCTCGGCGCCGACGGCGAGTGGCGCGAGAAGGCCGACCCGATGGCGTTCCACACCGAGGTGCCGCCGCTGACGTCCTCGGTGGTCTTCGACTCCGGCTACACGTGGAGCGACGACGCCTGGATGGCCTCGCGCAAGGAGGGCGGCGCTCACGAGAAGCCGATGTCGGTCTACGAGCTGCACCTCGGCTCGTGGAAGAAGCACCAGGGCGGCGACACCTACAGCTACGGCGAGCTCGCGGACAGCCTGGTCGAGTACATCTCCGACATGGGCTTCACGCACGTGGAGTTCCTGCCGGTGATGGAGCACCCGTTCGGCGGCTCGTGGGGCTACCAGGTGACGTCCTACTTCGCGCCCACCGCGCGCTTCGGCGACCCCGACGGGTTCCGCTACCTCGTCGACCGGCTGCACCAGGCCGGGATCGGGGTGATCGTCGACTGGGTGCCCGCCCACTTCCCCAAGGACGAGTTCGCGCTGGCCCGCTTCGACGGCACCCCGCTCTACGAGGACCCGAACCCGTCGCGCGGAGAGCACCCCGACTGGGGCACCTACGTCTTCAACTTCGGGCGCACGGAGGTCCGCAACTTCCTGGTCGCCAACGCGGTGTACTGGCTGGAGGAGTTCCACATCGACGGCCTGCGCGTCGACGCGGTGGCGTCGATGCTCTACCTCGACTACTCGCGCGAGGACGGCCAGTGGTCGCCCAACGTCTACGGCGGCCGGGAGAACCTCGAGGCCGTGCAGTTCCTGCAGGAGATGAACGCGACCGCCTACAAGCGCGTGCCCGGCGCCATCACGATCGCCGAGGAGTCCACCTCGTGGCCGGGTGTCACCCGCCCTACGCACCTCGGCGGGCTCGGCTTCGGGTTCAAGTGGAACATGGGCTGGATGCACGACAGCCTCGGCTACGTGCAGAACGACCCCGTGCACCGGCAGTACCACCACGGCCAGATGACGTTCTCGCTCGTCTACGCCTACTCCGAGAACTACGTGCTCCCGATCAGCCACGACGAGGTCGTGCACGGCAAGGGCTCGCTGCTGCGCAAGATGCCGGGCGACCGGTGGCGGCAGCTGGCCAACCTGCGCTGCTTCCTGGCCTACATGTGGGCCCATCCCGGCAAGCAGCTGCTGTTCATGGGGTCGGAGTTCGGCCAGGAGTCGGAGTGGGCCGAGAGCCGCGAGCTCGACTGGTGGCTGCTGGAGAATGCCGACCACCGCGGCGTGCAGTCACTCGTGCGCGACCTCAACGCGCTGTACTGCCGCACCCCGGCGCTCTACACCCTCGACAACGAGGGCTCCGGGTTCCAGTGGATCGACGCCAACGACTCGAGCAGCAACGTGTTCAGCTTCATCCGCACCGGCAAGGGCGGCGAGAAGCTCGTCTGCGTGGCCAACTTCTCCGCGGTCCCGCACCACTCCTACAGGCTCGGCCTGCCGTCGGCCGGCACGTGGACCGAGGCGCTCAACACCGACGCCGAGACCTACGCGGGCTCCGGCGTTGGCAACATGGGATCGGTGACCGCGGCGGACGAGCCCTGGCACGGCCTGCCGGCGTCGACGACCGTCTCGCTGCCACCGCTCGGTGCGCTGTTCCTGACGCCGGACGCGTGAGCGCGAGCGAGGCGCAGCACCCCGGCGACCAACCGACGCTGACCGACGGGGTGGTGGTGCTGCGCCCGTGGCGGCTCGAGGACGCGGAGGCGGCGCTCGCCGGCCACGACGAGGAGATCCGGCACTGGTTCGGCTTCCCCGAGGTGACACCCAGCCGTGAGCAGCAGGTCGCCGCGATCGAGCGCTGGCGGCAGGGGTACGCCGACAACCGCTCGACGGTGAACTTCCTGGTCGAGGTCGACGGCACCATCGTCGGCAACGTCGAGGTGCGCACCAAGGAAGGCGGCATCGGCGAGCTCTCCTGGACGCTGTACGCCGGGCACCGCGGCCACGGCTACGGCGTCCGCGCCGTCCGGATGCTCGTCGACTACGCCTTCGACCAGCTCGGGCTGATCCGGGTCGAGGCCTACGTGAACACCGCCAACGAGCGGTCCAAGCGGCTGGCGACGCGGGCCGGGCTGCTCCGCGAGGGGGTGATGCGGGCCCGCGAGGACCTGTTCGGCGAGCGGCACGACTCGGTCCTCTACGCCCGGCTCCGCTCGGACCCGCCGGTGACCGACCCGGTCGGCTTCCGCGCGCTGCTCAACTCGTTCCTGCCCCGCAAGCGTGCGATCTCCCAGATGCTGGTCCACGACCCGGACGACCGGGTGCTGATGTGCCGGCTGACCTACAAGCAGGACTGGGACCTGCCCGGTGGCGTGGTCGAGGTCGGCGAGTCACCACGGCTCGCGGTCGCGCGGGAGGTGGAGGAGGAGCTCGGCCTCACCATCTCCGCTGGCGAGCTGCTGGTGACCGACTGGCTGCCGCCGTGGGGCGGCTGGGACGACGCGCTGTGCCTCGTCTTCGACGGCGGCTCCCACGACCCCGCGATCCTGGACGGGATGGTCAAGGAGGTGCGGGAGATCCGCGACGCGGAGTTCTGCACGCTCGTGCAGGTGCACGAACGAGCGGCGGACTTCACGGCCCGCCGGGTCGAGGCGGCCCTGACGGCGCTGCGCGGTCCCGGCGGCACGCCGTACACCGAGTCGGGCCGGGCCTGACCCTTCGCGTCAGCTGAGCTGGTCGGGCGCCACCCGCGACTTGTGCCCTTCGTCCTCGCCCTCGGCGCCACCGTCGCCGGTGCTGCCGGCCGCCCGGTCCCGGGCCGGCTCGAGGCGCACGATGATCGACTTCGACGTCGGGCAGTTGCTGCCGAGTGCGGTGGAGTCCAGCGGCACGAGCGGGTTGGTCTCGGGGTAGTACGCCGCCGCGCACCCGCGCGGCTGGTCGTAGCCGACGACCCGGAACGACGGGGCCGAGCGCTCCTCGACCTCGCCCGCCTCCTTGTCGGGGTCCACCCACTCGCTCACCAGGTCGACGTGCTGGCCGTCCCGCAGGCCCAGCGCGGTGATGTCGTCGGGATGCACGAACACCACGCGTCGGCCGTTGGAGACACCGCGGTAGCGGTCGTCGAGACCGTAGATCGTGGTGTTGAACTGGTCGTGCGAGCGCAGCGTCTGCATCAGCAGGCGTCCCTCGGGCACGTGCAGCACGTCGATGGGGCTGACCGTGAAGATCGCCCGCCCCGAGTCGGTCTGGAACGTGCGCGAGTCGCGCGGCGGGTGCGGCAGCACGAACCCACCCGGTTGGTCGACCTTCTCGTCGTACGCCGCGCAACCGGGGACGACGCGCGCGATGCTGCGCCGGATCTCGCCGTAGTCGGAGCGCCACGCCTCCCAGGGCAGGTCGTGTCGGTCACCGAGCACGGTCCGGGCGAGCGTGCAGACGATGTCGACCTCGGAGCGGAGCTGCGGGCCGGCCGGCTTCAGCGGACCGCGTGATGCGTGCACCGCCGACATGGAGTCCTCGACGGTCACCCGCTGCTCGCGGCCACCGGTGAGGTCCTTCTCGCTGCGCCCGAGCGCCGGCAGGATCAGGGCCTCGTCGCCCGTCACGACGTGGGACCGGTTGAGCTTGGTCGACACCTGCACGGTCAGCGCGGCGCGTTGCATGGCCTTCTCGGTCAGGTGCGT
Source organism: Nocardioides sp. (assembly GCF_035697785.1). Taxonomy (GTDB): domain Bacteria; phylum Actinomycetota; class Actinomycetes; order Propionibacteriales; family Nocardioidaceae; genus Nocardioides_B. The sequence continues at coordinate 18,628 of NZ_DASSCL010000136.1, read as the reverse complement.
GTCGGGGGCCGCCTTGACGAAGTTGCCGCCGACGGCGAAGAACACGCGCGCCCGGCCGTCCCGGAGGGCCCGGATCGACTCGACGGTGTCGAAACCGTGCTCGCGCGGCGGGTCGAACCCGAACTCGCGCTGCAACGCGTCGAGGAAGTGCTGCGGCGGCCGCTCCCAGATGCCCATGGTGCGGTCGCCCTGCACGTTGGAGTGTCCGCGCACCGGGCACAGGCCCGCGCCGGGCTTGCCGATGTTGCCCTGCATCAGGGCGACGTTGGTGAACTCCTTGATCGTCGCCACGGCGTTGCGGTGCTGGGTGATGCCCATCGCCCAGCAGGTGATGGTCGCCGAGGAGTCGCGGAACATCTGCGCGGCCTTCTCGATCTGGTCGCGCGGCAGGCCGGTGGCGCGCTCCACGGCGGCCCAGTCGACGTCCTTGACGTGCCGGGCCCACTCGTCGAAGCCGACCGTGTGCCGGTCGACGAAGTCGCGGTCGACCGATCCCCAGCGCAGCAGCAGCGAGCCGATCGCCTGCCAGAGCGCCAGGTCGCCGTTGACCTTCACGGGCAGGTGCAGGTCGGCGAGCTCGGTGCCGACCCCGCTGAGGCCCCGGGGTGTCTGCGGGTTGCGGAAGCGGACGAAGCCGGCCTCCTTCAGCGGGTTGACGGCGAGGATCTTCGCGCCGTGCTTCTTCGCCTTCTCGAGGGCGGTGAGCATGCGCGGGTGGTTGGTGCCGGGGTTCTGCCCGACGATGACGATCAGGTCGGCGGCGTAGAGGTCCTCGAGGTGCACGCTCCCCTTGCCGATCCCGATGACCTCGGACAGCGCGATCGACGTGGACTCGTGGCACATGTTGGAGCAGTCGGGCAGGTTGTTGGTGCCGAAGGCACGCACGAACAGCTGGTAGGCGAACGCCGCCTCGTTGGACGTGCGCCCCGACGTGTAGAACACCGCCTGGTCGGGGGACTTGAGGTCGTGCAGGTGCCGCGCGACCATGCTGAAGGCGTCGTCCCAGGAGATCGGCTCGTAGTGGTCGGACCCGGACCGCTTCACCATCGGCTCGACGAGGCGGCCCTGCTGGCCCAGCCAGTAGTCGGTCCGCTCCGCCAGCTCGCTCAGCGGGTGGGTCGCGAAGAAGTCGCGGTCGACGCGCCGGAGCGTGGCCTCCTCGGTGACCGCCTTGGCACCGTTCTCGCAGAACTCCGCGGTGTGCCGGTGCTCCGGGTCGGGGTCCGGCCACGCGCACCCCTGGCAGTCGAAGCCGTCGGGCTGGTTGAGCTTGAGCAGGGTCTGCGCGGTGCGGCGCACGCCCATCTGCTCGACGGCGCGCTTGATCGAGACGGCGACCGCGGTGGCACCCGCGGCGGCTCGCTTCGGCCCGTCGAAGTCGAGTTCGCGCTCGTCGATGTCGCGGTCGGGTGCGGACCTGGCCATGGCTCACCTTCCGTGGACGGCACGTGCTACTGCCTTAGTACCACTTCGGCCCGGATTCAACGGTCGGCGGACGGAGCCGACGGCTATCCGGTCTGCGGAGGGCCCTCGAGGCGCCGGAAGCGAAGCAGCGTCACCCCACCCGGGTACGACGTCGGCGGCTCGACCTGCTCGAACCGGCTGGCCGTCGTGCCCTCGGGGAAGAGCCTCTTGCCCTGACCGATCACCACCGGACACATCCACAGGTTCACCTGGTCGACGAGGGCCTCGCGGAACAGGGTCTGCAGCAGGTCGGCGCTGCCCCAGGTGTGGACCTGCTCATGACGCTCGCGCAGCCCACGGACCTGGGTGCCCGCGTCGGCGACCTGGGTGCTGGCGTCCCAGGAGAGCTCGGGCGTGCCACGGGACGCGACGTACTTGGGCACCCGGTCGAAGGCCCGCCCGATCGGATCCGTCTGGCCCGGCCAGTAGCCCCGGAAGATGTCGTAGGTCGTGCGGCCCAGCAGCAGCGCGTCGGATGCCTGCACGTCCGCCTCGATCTGTGCGCCGGACTCCGAGTCCCAGAACGGGCGCTCCCAACCGGCGTACGGGAAGTCCCCGTCCTGCTCGTTGGGACCACCGTTGGCCTGGATCACCCCGTCGAGCGTGATGTTCATGTTGACGTGCAGCTCGCCCATGTGTGCCATCTCCTTGTCGTCGCCAGTCAAACAACCCGTCCCGGGAACGGCAAGGCTGCGTAGGCTCCCCGCCATGCAGCCACTACAGGAAGCGGTGGACGAGGCGTCGGCGCGCAGCGGGTTCTCCGGTGCGGTCCGCCTCGATCGCGCAGGTGAGAACGAGCTCTTCAAGGCCTACGGGCTCGCCGACCGTGCGCACGGGATCCCCAACACGGTCGAGACCCTGTTCGCGACCGCGAGCGGGACGAAGGGCCTGACGGCGCTGGTGGTCATGGGCCTCGTGGAGCGAGGGACGCTCGAGCTCGGCACCACCGCCCGTTCCCTGCTCGGCGCGGACCTGCCGCTGATCGCCGACGACGTGACGATCGAGCACCTGCTGGCACATCGGTCCGGGATCGGCGACTACCTCGACGAGGACGAGCTCGACGACCGGAACGCCTACGTGATGCCGGTGCCGGTGCATGAGCTCGCGACCACCGAGCAGTACCTGCGCGTGCTGGACGGGCACCAGACCGTATCGCCGGCCGGTGAGCGGTTCGCCTACAACAACGGCGGCTACGTGCTGCTTGCTCTGCTGGCCGAGCGGGCCAGCGGCGTGGGGTTCCACGAGCTGGTCCGCACGATGGTCAGCGAGCCCGCGGGCATGGTCGACACGGCGTTCCTGCGTTCCGACGAGCTGCCTGGACGTGCCGCGTTGGGCTACCTCTTCGACGACGGCCTGAGGACGAACGTGCTTCACCTCCCCGTGCTCGGCACCGGCGACGGGGGCATCTACTCGACCGCCGCCGACTTCAGCGCCTTCTGGGACGCCTTCTTCGCCGGCCGGATCGTCTCCCCGGACCGAGTCGACCAGATGGTGAGCCCGCACAGCGACTGGCCGGAGGAGGACAAGCGCTACGGCCTCGGGTTCCACCTGGCCGCCACCGGCGACGCGGTCTGGCTCGAGGGATCCGACGCGGGGGTGTCGTTCGCGAGCCTGCACCAGCCCTCGACGTCGGTCACCTACACCGTGATCTCGAACCGGACCGCCGGCGCCTGGCCGATCGTCAAGGTGCTCGGCGCCCGGCTCGCCGGGTCCGGCTAGAACAGCGCGGAGGCGAGGGCCTGCCGACCCTTGAGCACTCGCGGGTCGTCGTTGCCCACGGCCGCGAACAGTCCGAGCAGGTGGGTGCGCGCCTTGTCCCGCTCCTCCCCCGTCGTACGCCGGACCAGGTCGACGAGCCGGGCGAACGCGTCGTCCACGTGGCCCCCCGCCATGTCAAGGTCGGCCACGAGCGTCTGGGCGTCCACGTCGTCGGGCCGGTCGGCCGCGGCCTGCCGAGCCGCCTGCAGGTCGACGCTCTGGGTGCGCTGGAGCACCTTCGCCATCGCCAGCCCGCCCGCGGCCTCCGCGTCGGCGGGGTTGGCGTCGACGAGCTTCTGGTACTCCGCGACGGCGCCGTCGAGGTCGCCTGCGGCCAGCGCGTCCTGGGCCGGCGCGTAGCGCGGGTCGACCACCTCCTCCTCGTCGTCGCCGGCCGCGGGAGCCCCGTTGGCGAGCGGCTGGTGCCGCCCGGTGACGCCCTGGGTGGCGAGCTGCTCCATGACCTGGGTGAGCGCGGCGCGCAGCTCGTCGATCGGGGCGACGTCCTGCAGCAGCGGCATCGGCCGGCCCTGGACGACGGCGACGACGAACGGAACGGACGGGATCTGCACGGCCTGCGCGATCTGCGGGGCGGTGTCGATGTCGACCCGCCCGAGGAGGTACTTGCCCTCGAACTCGTCGGCGAGCGTCGACAGGTCGTCGGCCAGCTGCACGCTGGCCGGCATCTGGCTCGGCGAGTAGAACACCAGCAGCACCAGCGCGTTCATCGACGACTCGAGCACCGACTGGAACGTCGCCTCGGTGACCGCCACGGTGTAGCTGCCCGCGCCCGCGCCGGGCGCAGTGGCAGGCGCGCCTCCTGCGGGACGCTTGAGGGCGGACAGGTCGACGGCACCGGGGCGCGAGAACGGCTGCTGGGTCATGGGGCCATTCTGCCGAGCGCCACCACGTCCCTCGTCACGAGCCCCCGCGGATCAGAACCGCGCGGGCTCCCGGTACTCGCCCCACTCGGCGCGCAGGGCGTCGCAGATCTCGCCCAGCGTGGCCTCCGCGCGGCAGGCGTCGAGCATCGCCGGGATCATGTTGGCGTCGCCGCGCGCGGCCTCGAGCATCCGGCCGATCGCCTCGTCCACGACGGCTTGGTCGCGGCCCTCCCTGCGCTTCGACAGGTCGCGCACCTGGTCCACCTCGACCTCGTGGGAGACGCGCAGGATCTCCAGCTCGTGGGTCACCGACTGCTCGTGGCAGTTGACGCCGACGATCCGCTTCTCGCCCTTCTCCAGGGCGGTCTGGTACTGGAAGGCCGCCTCGGCGATCTCCGACATGAACCAGCCCTCCTCGATGCCACGCAGGATGCCGCGGGTCATCGGCCAGACGGCGGCGTCGGCCTTCCCGGTGGCCTCGCGCACCTGGGCGGCCAGGGTCTCGTGGTCGCGCGACGACGTCGTGGACCCGCCCTGCGCCAGGATCTGGTCGAAGATCGCGTAGGCCTCGGCCTCGAGCTTGTCGGTCAGCTCCTCGACGTACCAAGAGCCGCCCAGCGGATCGGCGACGTTGGCGACGCCGGTCTCCTCCATGATCACCTGCTGGGTGCGCAGCGCGATCTCGGCGGCCTGCTCGCTCGGCAGCGCGAGGGTCTCGTCGAGGGCGTTGGTGTGCAGCGAGTTGGTGCCGCCGAGCACCGCGGCGAGCGCCTCGATCCCGGTGCGTACGACGTTGTTGTAGGGCTGCTGCGCGGTGAGCGAGACGCCCGCGGTCTGGGTGTGGAAGCGCAGCCACTGCGCCTTCTCGGACTTCGCGCCGTAGACGTCGCGCAGCCAGGTCGCCCAGATGCGGCGGGCGGCGCGGAACTTCGCGATCTCCTCGAAGAAGTCCACGTGGCTGTCGAAGAAGAACGACAGACCCGGCGCGAACACGTCGACGTCGAGACCGCGGGAGAGGCCGAGCTCGACGTACCCGAACCCGTCGGCGAGCGTGAACGCAAGCTCCTGCGCGGCCGTCGAGCCGGCCTCGCGGATGTGGTAGCCGGACACCGAGAGCGGCTTGTAGTCCGGGATCTTCTCGACGCAGTACTCCATCAGGTCGCCGATCAGGCGCAGGTGCGGCTCGGGGGCGAACAGCCACTCCTTCTGCGCGATGTACTCCTTGAAGATGTCGGTCTGCAGCGTGCCGTTGAGCACGCCGGGGTCGATGCCCTGGCGCTCGGCCGAGACGAGGTACATGCAGAACACCGGCACGGCCGGGCCGCTGATCGTCATCGAGGTGGTGACGTCACCAAGCGGGATGCCGTCGAAGAGGGCGTCCATGTCGACGGTGGAGTCGACCGCGACACCGCAGTGGCCGACCTCGCCGAGGCTCTTGGGGTCGTCGGAGTCGCGGCCCATCAGCGTGGGCATGTCGAACGCGACACTGAGCCCGCCGCCGCCGCGGCCGAGGATCATCTTGTAGCGCTCGTTGGTCTGCTTGGCGTTGCCGAAGCCGGCGAACTGGCGGATCGTCCATGCCCGGCCGCGGTAGCCGGTGGCGTAGAGGCCTCGGGTGAACGGGAACTCGCCAGGCCACTCGCTCTCGTCGGTGCCGTAGGCAGGCTCGACCTCCATGCCCGACAGCGTGGTGAAGTCGATGTCGCGCACCCGCCCCTGGGCGAGCGACTTCTCGTAGCGCTGCTCCCAGCGGCTGCGCGCGCTGTCGGCTTCGGTGGTCGAGCCCTTCGAATTGTCATCCGCCATACCAAAATAGTAGGACGTCCAACTAATCCTGTCGAACGGGCGAGGTGGCGTCAGAAGTCGCCGGCGTCCTGGCGCACCGGGCGCAGCAGGGCGGACAGCTCGCCGAGCTGGTCCTCCGACAGCGAGGTCAGGGCGAACCGCGCGCCGACCAGGTCGGTGGTGGCGCGCTCGACGGCCGCGCGGCCCGCCTCGGTGATCTCGGCGAGCACGGCGCGGCCGTCCTCGGGGTGCCGCCGTCGTACGACGAGGCCGGCGGACTCGAGACGGTCGACGAGGGAGGTCACCGACGTGGCGTGCACCTGCAGGCGCTCCCCCATCTTCCCGAGGGGCAGCGCGCCCTCCCGGGAGAAGACGAGCAGCACCAGGGCCTCGTAGCGCGCGAACGTGAGCCCGTGCGGCCGGAGGATCTCGTCGAGCTGGCCGAGCACCAGCTGGTGCACCCGCATGAGAGACGTGACCGCGTGCATGTGCGGCACCGCCTCCCAGCGGCGTCCCCACTGCCGGGCGGCCTCGTCGATCGGGTCGAACGGCAGCTTCCTCGCCATGGCGCCTCACCCTAGGGCACCCCCAACGGCCGGGAGAGCGGTCAGGACCCCGAGGTCACCGCCTCCGACAGCAGCGCGACGTAGTCGTCGAGGCCCCAGGTCAGCGACAGCGCGGTCGGTGGCGAGACGGATGCGACGAGCTCCTCCCCGGTCGCCTCGGCGATCGTGCCGGCGTCGTACTGCTGCATCGTCTTGGTCGACGCGGAGTTGCGGAACGCGGCCTGCGTCTTCTCGCTGTCCGCGTAGGACAGCAGGACGTCGGACTCGAGCTGGTCGACCTTCTCGTAGCTGAGCGTGTAGAAGAACGTCGACTCCTCGGTGTCGAGGTCGTCCACGCTCGGCGCGAGCTCGAAGCCGAGGTCCTCGAGGAACTGCACGCGCGGGTCGGCCGAGCGGTAGACGTAGAACGAGCCGAAGTCGGCCACCGCGGCGATCGACTTGCCCTCGAACTCCGGGTGCGCCGCGGCCGCCGCCGCCACCTCGGCGTCGATGTCGGCGAGCACCTTCTCCGCCTCGTCGCTCTTGCCGAGCGCCTCTCCGGTGGTGGTGATGACGTCGCGCCACGGCGTGGCCCAGGCCTCGTCCGGGTACGCCACCGTGGGGGCGATCTTGGAGAGCTTTTCGTACTGCTCCTGCGTGATCCCGGAGTACGTCGCCAGGATCACGTCGGGGTCGGCGGCGATGATCTCCTCGTAGGGCGGCTCCTCGGCCTCGGTGAGCACGGTCGGCATCTGTGCGCCTGCCTTCTCGATGGCCTCCTTGTTCCAGGGCAGCATCCCGTCCTCGTCGCCGCCGTAGGTCTGGGCGGGCACCGCCACCGGTACGACGCCGAGCGCGATCGCGGCGTCGGCGGAGCCCCAGCCCCACGCGGCCACCCGCTCGGGCTGCTCGGAGATCGTGGTGTCGCCGAACGCGTGCTCGATGGTGACCGGCTCGAACGCCGTGTCCGCGCCGGCGCTGTCGGCGTCGGCCGACTCGGGGTTTCCGCCGCAGGCCGCCAGGGCCAGCATCGCCGTCGTGACCACCACGGCGGCCGACGCACGGAAGGAACGGTGGAGCGCTTGCCTCATCTGCCTACCTCGTCTGCTCGGGTACGACGCACCCGCGCCGCACAACTTAGGCAAGGCTAACCTAACTTCACGCCGGCACGACCAGGGGGCCACCGGTGACCGGGTCGGCGACGACGACGGACTCCAGGCCGAACGCCTCCCGCACCGTCTCGACGGTGAGCACGTCGTTCGGGTCGCCCTCGCGCAGCACCCGTCCCTGCCCCATGACCACCAGGTGCTCGCCGTAGCGCGCGGCGAGGTTCAGGTCGTGCAGCACCATCACGACGGTGGTGCCCCGCTCGCGGTTGAGCCCGGCGAGCAGGTCGAGCACCTCGACCTGGTGGGCGACGTCGAGGTAGGTGGTCGGCTCGTCGAGGAGGAGCACCTCCGGCTGCTGGGCCAGTGCCATCGCGATCCAGACCCGTTGCCGCTGCCCGCCCGACAGCTCCTCCATGCGGCGGTCCGCCAGGTCCTGCGTGCCGGTCGCGGCGAGGGCATGCGCGACGACGGCCGTGTCCTCGGTCGTCCAGCGGCGGAACGGGCCCTGGTGCGGGTACCGGCCCCGTCCGACGAGGTCACCGACCGTGATCCCCTCTGGCGCGATCGGCTGTTGCGGCAGGAGTCCCAGCACCGACGCGAGCCGACGCGCGCCCAGCGACGCGATGTCCTCGCCGCCGAGCGTGACCCGACCGGAGGTGGGTCGCAGCAGCCGGCCGAGGCCGCGCAGGAGCGTGGACTTGCCGCAGCCGTTCGCGCCCACGACCACGGTGACCCGACCGGTCGGCACGCTGAGGTCGACCCCGTGCACGACCTGCCGGCGGTCGTAGCCGAGCGTCAGGGACTCGGCCACGAGCGGCGGGGGTCCGGGCCGGTTCATCGAGCGCCTCCGGGGGTCGTGGTTGCCAGGAGCCAGATCAGGTAGGCGCCGCCGACGAGACCCGTCACGATCCCGACGGGCGCCTCGAGGCCGGGGAGCAGGTGCTGGGCGACGAAGTCGGAGGCGGTCACCACGGTGACCCCGACCATCGCCGTGGACCCCAGCGCCACCCGTCCGTCCCCGACCAGCCGGCGGGCGATCGGTGCCGAGGCGAGCGCCACGAACGCGACCGGGCCGGCGGCCGCGGTGGCGACCGCGGCCAGGGCGGTGCCGGTCACCAGGGCCAGCACCCGCACCCGGCCCGCTCGTACGCCGAGCGCGGTGGCGGTGTCGTCGCCGAGCGCCAGCATCCGCAGCCGGGGTGCCATCGCGAGCGCCGCGGGGACGAGGACCGCCAGCGCGACGGCGAGCCGGGCGTTGCCCTCCCACGTCGCCGACGACACCGAGCCGCTGAGCCACACCAGCGCCGCCTGTGCGTCACGCACGTCGCTGCGGGTGAGCAGGTAGCCGAGGGCGCTGGTCGCCACGAAGGCCAGGCCGATCCCGCAGAGCACGAACCGGTAGCCGGTCACGCCCCCACGCCAGGCCAGCGCCAGGTTGACCGTCGTCACCGCGGCGGCGCCGACCAGGGCGGCCGCGGCCACCCAGGCGCCCGACAGGCCGAGGACCAGCAGTCCGGTGACGGCACCCACGCTCGCGCCCTGCGTGACGCCGATGACGTCCGGGCTCGCGAGCGGGTTGCGCAGCACGCTCTGGAACAGCCCGCCGGCGAGGCCCAGGCCGACGCCGACCAGCGCGCCGAGCACGAGTCGGGGCAGCCGGAACTCGACGAGCACGAGCGTCGAGGTCTCGTCCCCCCGGCCGACAAGGGTGGCGAGCACCTGCGACAACGGGACCGGCAGGTCGCCGACCGAGAGGTTCAGAGCCACGACGGCCAGGGTGACCAGGCCCAGGCCGGAGCTCACCAGCACGCCGCGCCGGCGTCGGCGCACGGCCACGGCGTGCAGCCGGTCGGCCGCGTCCCGCGTGGGCGTGAGCAGGTCGGTGGTCACGAGCTGACCTCCGGCGACCGTCGTACCAGCGCGATCAGCACCGGCGCCCCGATCACCGCGACCACCAGGCCCGCCTCGATCTCGGCCGGCCGGGCCACCAGCCGCCCGGCGACGTCGGCGACGAGCAGGACGACGGGGCCGAGCAGGGCGGAGTACGGCAGCACCCAGCGGTAGTCGGGGCCGACGATCATCCGCGCGACGTGCGGCACCATCAGCCCGACGAAGGCGACCGGTCCGACCAGCGAGGTCGCGCTCCCGCAGAGCAGCACGACCGAGGTGGCCACCATGAGCCGACCGACGAGCAGGTTCTGGCCGAGGCCCCGGGCGAGGTCGTCACCGAGCGCCGTGGCGTTGAGGAACCGGCCGGTGGGTACGGCGAGGACCAGCCCCACCAGCACGAACGGGAGCACGACGGCCACGGTCGACCAGGGCCGGTTGACCAGCGACCCCACCGACCAGAAGCGGTACTGCGCGAGCACGCTCTCGTCGGTCAGCAGCACCAGCGTGATCGCCGAGGTGGCGATCGCCGTGAACGCGGCGCCGACCAGGGCGAGCTTGACCGGGGTCGCACCGCCCCAGCCGAGGGAGGCGACGACGTACACGATCACCGCCGCCAGTGCGGCGCCGACGAAGGCGAACCACACGAAGCCCGCCGCCGAGCCGATGCCGAGCAGCGAGATGGCGGCGAGGACGGCGAGGGAGGCGCCGGCGTTGACGCCGAGCAGTCCGGGATCCGCGATCGGGTTGCGGGTGATGCCCTGCAGGAGTGCCCCCGCGACGCCGAGCGCGGCGCCGGCGACCAGCCCGACCACGGTGCGTGGCAGCCGCAGGTCACGGACGACCGCGTGGTCGTTGACGCCGGCGACGGGATCGATCACCGCCTGCCACACCACGCCCGGCGCGATCTCGCGGGCCCCCCAGGCGAGGCTGGCGAGCGTGATCACGACGAGGGCCCCCGCCAGCACGAGCAGCCCGAGCCGGGGCGCGACGGACTGGGGCACGGGCGGTTCTCCGGTCGGGACGGGTCGATTTAGGCAAGCCTAACCTTAGCGACCGTGCTCAGCCCTGGTCGGCCCACCTCAGCGTCGCGGGCCGGCCCAGCCGGACGATCCGGCGCGACACCAGCAGCGCGATCAGGGTCGCGACCGCGAAGAGCGCGCCGCCGACTCCGAGCAGCACCGGCAGGTGCGTGGCGTACAGCGGGGACGGCTCGTGCTCAGCGGCGGTGCCGAGGCTGAGCGCGGGCAGCACGAGCCGCAGTGCGAGGTACGCCGAACCGAGGCCGAGCAGCACCGCGAGGCCGAGCATCACGACGTACTCCAGCACCGACGCGCGGAGCAGGGTGCGCGGTGAGATCCCCACGACGCGCAGGGACGCGACCTCGTAGGAGCGCCAGCGGGACTGCAGCACCGCGGACGCGAACACCCCGAACACCGCGAGCAGCAGGGTGGCCAGGCCCACCACCAGGAACAGCCGGAGCCCGAGGCTGAACGCGTCGCCGCGAAGGCCGTCGAGGGTCCGTTCGAGGTCGCCGATCGGTGTGAGCGGGACGCCGGCCGCCTCGACCTCGTCGAGCACCGACTGCGGCGTACCGTCGGCGACCCACAGCTGCGGGAGCACCGCCGCACCGAAGGGCGGCTCGAACTCCACCAGCGAGGTCTCCAGGTCGGCCATCGCGCCCTCGTCTCCCAACCCGGGCAGCGCGTGCACCTCGGCCACCACCCGGGCCGGCACCAGTCCCCCGTTGAGACCGGCCGCCCGGATCGTGGAGCGGTCGTACTCGATTGCGGTCCCGGCACCGGCCTGTCGCGCGGGGTCGGCTGCCGTGCCCTCGGCGACGACGACCGGGACCACGTCGGGGACGTCCGCCGGCGTGATCCGGGCGACGCCGGCGACCATCGTGGGCTCGTCGTCGACGCCGGGTGGGAGCTGGCCGAGGTACAGGTTCAGCCGGAGCCCGTCCCTGCGCGGCAGCAGCTCGACCGGCGGGTCGACCAGGGAGACGGGGAACGGCCGCGCGGCACGCCACGCCTCCGGCTCGCCGAGCCGCCAGTCGACCGGCTCGCCGTCGACGGCGACCCCGGACAGGGTCAGCCGACCGTCGACGTCGAGCACCGACTGGCCCTCACCGGTGATGAAGAGCTGCTCGACCGTGCAGCTGTCGTCGCACTCGCGAACCGCACCGGTCAGCGTGCGCGGCCCGGATCCGTCGCGGAGGACCCCGAGCTCCGCGTTGCGCTGCTCGCCGTCGTCGTTGACGTACTGCACCCAGAGCACCGAGATCTCCCCCGAGGACGACTCCAGGGACACGTCAGTGGTGGTCACCGAGAGCTCGTCGCCCCGGAACGTCATCCGGTCGGCCGGCGGTCGCAGCTCGCGCTGCAGGGTGCTCAGGGACTCCTCCGACCAGGCCGGGTCCCAGGCGACCACCGTCGACAACCGGGTGCTGTCGACGAGCAGCCGCCGGTTCATGTCGTCGCCGGCGTTCTCGACGGCCGCGGCGGCGAGATAGCGACCCTCCGGGTCGACCTCCCGGGTCACGTTCAGCAGCCGGCCGACCGACACCTCCGACACGAACGTGCGGGCGGCGCCGACCTCCGCCCGCGCCCGGCTCACCCGCCAGTCGTCGGAGACGGCCGACGCGGACACCGCGAACGTGATCACGCTGACCGCCAGCAGCAGCGGGATCATCAGGTTCGCCAGGTCGGAGCGGCGGGCGAGCCGGCGGGAGGCGAGGTACGCCGGAGTGCCCCGCGCGAACGTCGTGCGCTGCAGCCAGCGCGCGCTGGCCGCCTTGAGCAGCCAGGCCCCGCCGACGGCCACGGCGAGCGCGATCAGCAGCGGCGCGAGGAGCGCCAGCAGCTGGCTGGACTGGTCGGCCGACGTGAGCAGCTGGGCGACGGCCGCCACCGCGACCGCGACGACGGCGCTGCGCAGCACCAGCGCCGCACGCGACGTGCCCTTCGTCGACAGCGCCGACGCGAGTGCGCGGGACAGGGGCTCGCGGATCACGTCGAGGGCCGCCAGAGCGGACGCCAGCAGCGCCGACGCCGCGACCGCGGCCAGTGCCGTCCAGGCGATGCCGTCGACGAGGACGGGGATGCCCGACGTGAGCCACACGCGGGCGATCAAATGCGCGAGCAGCACGGCCGACCCCAGCGCGAGCGGCACGGCGAGGGCGACCACCAGGAACGGCTCGCCGACCGCGAACCCGAACACCTGGCGCCCGGAGTGGCCGCGCAGCTTCGCCAGGGCGACGTGCGGACGGCGCAGCGCGGAGCCGGCCGCGGCCAGGGCGTAGAGCAGCAGCAGCGACAGCGCCACCAGCGGCGCGAGCGCGGCCACCATCACCCGCTGCAGCAGGCTGCGCTCGGCGCGGATCTCGTCGAACAGCGTGGACAGCTCGAGCTGCTCGACCTCGCCGCCACTGCTCAGCTCGATCAGCCGGTCCTGGTAGCGCAGGGCGGCGGCCTCCACGCGATCCATCGTCGCCAGGTCCACGGCACCCGGGTCCACGGGGCGGTCCACCCCACCCCGGAAGGTCTGCGAGTCCATCGAGGCCGGGGCGACCAGGAGCGACGGTGCCGCCGGCGGTGCGGACTCCCCCTTGGGCGGCGGCGGGATGAGGTTCTCGATCCCGGTGAACCGCGACAGGTCGAACCACTCCGGGGAGTCCGGGTCGGCGACGTCGTAGGTGCCCACGACGTCGAAGGTCCGCTGCCGACCGCGCTCCCGCTCGATCGTGCTCCCGTCCGCGACCTCCTCGAGGAACCGGTCGACGTACCCCAGCTCCAGGGTGTCGCCGGGGCCGACGCCGAGCGTCTCGGCCATGACCCGCTGCACGAGCACCTCGCCGGCGGCGGCCGGGCAGCGACCACGGACGTCGGCCAGCGCGCACATGCCGTCGCGCCAGTAGAGCGGTACCTGGAACGTCGTCGCCCCGTACTCCATCGAGCCGCCGCGGTCCAGCAGCCAGCCGGTCTCCACCGGCCACGTGCGGCCCGGGTCCTGCTGGGCGACGGCGGCCGAGGACTCTTCGACCAGCGACTGTGGGTCGGGCGGCGTGTAGGCATCGGGGTCGTCCGGCAGCCCATCCAGCGCCTCGACGGAGAACGACAGGCCGGTGGTGTACGGCGCGCGGGCCTCGAGCCGGGTGTCGACCAGGTGCTCCGACGACGCCCGTCCGTACATCGGGCCGAGCACCGCCGCCGTCACCGCCACCCAGATCACCAGCAGGGCGGCAGCGTTGATGCCCCGGCGGTCCCACAGCCCCGCGAGCAGGATCCTCACCGGCTCTCCCCCGGCTCGTCGACCGGTCGGAGCAGCACGCCGTCCGGGGTCTGCTCGAACTGGACCAGCATGCCGGCAGGGAAGCGGGTCGCGAGCTCGTCGGGGATGTGCACGGCGCCGTCCTCGTCGACCACGCCGAACTCGAAGCCGTGCCGGCCCTCGGAGCCGATCCGGCCGTTGCGGATCGTGATGCTGCGCGGCATCCCGGCCGCGACCTCGGGATCGTGGGTGACCAGCACGACCGTCGTGCCGAACTCGCTGTTCACGAGGTGCATCAGCTCGAGGATCGCGTCCCGGTCGTCGTGCGCGAGCTGCGAGGTCGGCTCGTCCGCGAGCAGCAGACCGGCGCCGGAGGAGATCGCGGCGGCGAAGGCGACCCGCTGCCGCTCGCCCCCGGACATGCCCGCGATCGACCGGTGCGCGAGGCCGCCCATGCCGAGCCGGTCGAGCAGCTCGGCGGCCGGCAGCAGCCGGCGTCGCACCCCGGCGGGCACGGCCCGACGGGCGAACTCCACGTTCTCCAGCGCCCCCGCGTAGGGCAGCAGGTTGCGGCTCGCCCCCTGCAGCAGCGAGGCGACCGTGCCCGAGCGCAGCCGGCCGAGGTCGGCCTCGCGGATCCGGGAGATGTCCTGTCCATCGATCAGCACCTTGCCGGCCGACGGGCGCAGCACCCCGCCGAACAGGCTGAGCAGCGTGGACTTACCGGAACCGGACGGGCCCAGCAGCGCCACCTGCTCCCCCGGCCGGATGTCGAGGTTGACCCCGCGCAGGGCGACCACGTCGTGGCCACCGGCGGTGGTGTAGATCTGCACGACGTTGACGCACCGGACCGCGACGCCCGTGCGCTGGAGGGCGGGGGCGCTCACGATCCCGGCCGCTTGTAGAGGTCGTGCTCGTGCCCGGGCTCGGCCGGCTCCGTCGGGCGGGAGCCCACGGTGGCCGGGCCCGCGACGCGACCGTCGACCAGGTGGACCTCGTCGTCACACTGCGCGGCGACCTCGACGTCATGCGTGGCCACCACCACCACGGCGCCGCGGTCGGCCTCGGCGCGCAGCTCGGCGATCACGAGATCGCGGTTGGTCTCGTCGAGCTCGCTCGTCGGCTCGTCCGCCAGCAGCACGTCGGCCTCGACCGCGAGGGCACGTGCGACCGCGACCCGCTGCCGCTGCCCGCCGGACAGCTCGGCGATGAGCCGGTCGGTCAGGTCGCCGACGCCCACGCGCTCGAGGGCGCTGCCGGCGCGCTGGACGGCCGCACGCGGTTCGACGTCGCGGCCACGCAGCGCGATGGAGAGGTTCTCCTCGGCGGTGAGGGTCGGCACCAGGCCATAGGTCTGCAGCACGAGAGCGGTCCCCCGGCGAGGTTCCCCGTTGCCGGTGCCGACGGGGCCGTCGTCGTACGACGCCGCACCAGCCTGTGGCCGCAGCAGGCCGCCCAGCACGCTGAGCAGGGTGGTCTTGCCGGCGCCGCTCGGACCCGTCACGGCAAGCATCCGTCCGGAGGGGGCCGACAGCGAGACGCCGTCGAGAACCGGGCCCGACCGGCCCGGGACGCGGATGTCGACCGCTGCCAGCTGGTGTTGCACGTCCGTCCCCCTCACCACATCGACGCGAGCCTGCCGTCAGGGTCGAACGCGCGCAACACTCCTGGCGCCGCCGTGGCTGATTCGTGACCTCAGTTGATCACCCGCGGGCCGCGGAGACCGGAGCGCTGGACGACGCGCTGGATGGTGAGGTCGCGCTCGTAGGGCCGTCCGACGAACCTGATCTCGCGGAGTCCCTGCTCTTGGGCAGCCGACTCGAAGACGAAGTGGCCGTAGTTGACGAAGCGACCGACGAGCGGCTTCTCCACGGTGATGTCGAGGATCCGGCCCAGTGGCATCGTCGCGAGCTTCTGCGCGAGCACTCCGCGGACGCGGAACACGCGCATGTTGGTGATCACGAAGCGGTCCATGTACTCCTCGAGCGCCCGCCAGGAGGCGTGTCCCCAGACCAGGAAGGCCAGCGTGAACGGGAGCCACGCGATGTCGACCGGCGCCAGCAGGAACAGGTAGAAGATGCCGACACCGAGCACCGCCTCCAGCGTCGGGACGATGTAGACGACCCAGTGGTGCAGTACCTCGTCGACGATGACCTCGCCCTCGTCACGCAACAGGTGCTTGCGGATCTTCGGGTCGAACGTGCGCCGCACCCAGCCCATGGTCCGGCGGCCCTAGCGGAACAGCGCCGAGACGAACTCGATCAGGCTCTCGAAGGCCACGAACAGCGCGTCGGCCGCGCCCTTCACCGCGCCCGCGGCACCCGCCGGCTGCGTGATGACGTAGAACAGCACGAACAGGATCGCGATCAGGATCCCCAGCTTGCGCATGTGTGCTCCGTCCCGAGTCGCAGTAGTGATTCCGGCAGGCAAGGTGCGCTCGACCGCGGTCGGGCACACCTGCGGTCCATTCGTACCAGAGCTCGTCCGGCAGGTGCGGGAGGCACGCCCGCCGGGTAGACATGGCGCATGGACAACCACCCTGACGAGGCAACCATCGACGCGGTCGGACGGCTGACGGAGGCGTTGGAGACCACCGAACGCGCTCGCGGTCACCTCTACTCCTTCCACCAGCTCACCGGCACCGCCGACCTCCAGCTCGGCGATGCGGTCGAGCAGCTCCGCAAGGCGGGGCACGCCGAGCTGGCCGACGAGATCGACCGGGAGATCGTCGGCCGCAACGTGATCACCGGCCGATGGACGTTCCAGGTCGTCGAGGAGTACGACGACACGTACTGGTCGGCCTTCCGCGACACCGAGCGCCGGGTGCGCGACCTGCTCGCCGGCGGCAGCCGGCACCTGCACGAAGCGAACATGAAGGAGGAGCGCCGCACGCACGGCCACCCGCACCACACCGCGGAGCCCGGCCAGTCGGTGTGACCCGGCCTCGGTGCAGCCGCCTCAGTGCAGGAGCTTCAGCCCGATGACGCTCCCGACGATGATCGCGAGCAGCAGCGCCTTGAGCAGCGAGAACGTCTCGTCACCGGTCGCCATGGCGTAGGCCACCGTGAGCACGGCGCCGATGCCGACCCAGATCGCGTAGGAGGTGCCGACCGGCAGCGAGCGCATGGCGAACGCCAGCCCCGCCATGCTGAACGCGAGGGCGACGAAGAAGGTGACGGACGGGACCGGTCGGGTGAATCCCTCGGACCTTCCCAGCGCGGTGGCCCACACCGCTTCCAGCACACCGGACAGGACGAGCACGAGCCAGGACATGACGGTTCTCCCTCGTGGCCGTCTTGTCGCTCTCCGGGTACAGCTCCCTCGTCCGGTGCCCGCTTCCGGGGCTCCCTCGAAGGTGTCACGCGGGGCTGTCGAAGGCAACGGGATCGCTGGTGACTTCGCCCACCAGGCCGCACTGGCATCATGTGCCCGTGAGCCACCCGGTCCCGGACCTGGGTCACCGTCGCCGCCGGCTGAGCGGCCGTGACCCGCACGAGCCGCACCGCACGGCCACCCCGCTGGAGCTGCTCTACGACCTGGTCTTCGTCGTGGCGTTCGGGCAGGCCGCCAACGAGCTGGCGCACTACGTCGCCGAGGACCACGTGAGCACCGGCATCCTCGGGTTCGGCTTCGCGGCCTTCGCGATCGCGTGGGCCTGGATCAGCTACAGCTGGTTCGCCTCGGCGTACGACGAGGACGACTGGGTCTGCCGGCTCGCGACGATGGTGCAGATGGTCGGCGTCATCATCCTCGCGCTCGGGCTGCCCGAGGTGTTCGCGTCGTTCGAGGAGGGCGAGACGCTCGACAACGGCGTGGTGGTGGCCGGCTACATCGTGATGCGGGTGCCGATGGCGTTCCAGTGGCTGCGTGCGTCGCGACACGACCCGGCGCGACGAGCCGCGCACCTGACGTACTTCTGGACGATCATCATCGCGCAGGTGGGCTGGACGGCCCTGGTGTTCCCGTCGCTGCCGATCGGTCAGACCTTCCTCCTGGCGAGCATCCTGTACGCCATCGAGCTCGCGGGGCCGTACATCGCCGAGCGGCACAAGGGCGGCACGCCGTACCACCCCCACCACATCGCCGAGCGCTACGGTCTGCTCGTCATCATCACGCTCGGCGAGGGGATCATCGGCACGGTCGCGTCCCTGTCCGCCGTCGTGCACGGACCGACCGGCTGGAGCGTCGACGCAGGGCTGATCGCCGTCGCCGGGACCGGACTCACGTTCGGCATCTGGTGGATGTACTTCACGGTGCCCTTCGGGGATGTCCTGCAGTTGCGGCCGGACCGGGCGTTCTTCTGGGGCTACGGGCACATGGTGATCTTCGCCTCGATCGCCGCAGTCGGTGCCGGCCTGCACGTCGCGGCGTTCTTCATCGAGGACCACACCGAGATCGGTGGGGTGGGCACCGTGCTCAGCGTCGCCGTCCCCGTGGCCGGGTTCGTGCTCATGTTCTACGCGCTCTGGACGGTGATGCTGAGGAGACAGGACCCGTTCCATCTCGGCCTGCTGCTCGGCACCACGGCGGTCCTGGTGCTCGCCGTCGTGTTGGCCGGAGCCGGCGTCTCGATGGCCTGGTGCCTGGTCGTGCTGGCGCTGGCACCTGTCGTCACCATCGTCGGCTACGAGACGCTCGGCCACCGGCACCAGGAAGCAGCGCTCGCACGTCTCAAGCGTTCCGGCTGAGCTCCTCCTGCGGTGGTCGAACCCTCCGGCGGTCGAGCCCGTCGAGACCAATCCCGTTGTGCACAAGGGATTCCGGGGCACGGATTCTGTCGGTGGTCACCTCTAGGTTGATCGGTATGGAACCGGTGGTGGACGACCTCGAGCGGCAGGCAGTGGCCGACGCCATCGTCGAGTCCAACGCTGCTCTGCTGGAGGTGGAGGCGCGCCAGTTCGTGCTCGCCGCGCAGTGGGCGGAC
>NZ_DASSCL010000135.1:0-4836 GCF_035697785.1 Nocardioides sp. | reverse complement strand
GACCCCGAGGGGATGTAGAAGGCCTGCATGAACAGGGCCTTGATCGCGATCGCGAGCACGAGCGCGACCACGAGGAGCAGGATGCTCTCCTGCCACATCGGCAGGTGGGCGCGCTCCCGCCGAGGTGTGTCCGTCACGGAGTCGACCTGGGACACCGCGCTCAGCGCGCCGGCGTCGCCTCGCGCTTCTCCTTGATCTTCGCAGCCTTGCCGCGCAGGTTGCGCAGGTAGTAGAGCTTCGCGCGCCGCACGTCACCGCGGGTGACGACCTCGACCTTGTCGAAGATCGGGGAGTGCAGCGGGAAGGTGCGCTCGACGCCGACGCCGAAGGAGACCTTGCGGACGGTGAAGGTGCGGCCGACACCCGAGCCCTGGACGCGGATGCAGACGCCCTGGAAGACCTGCACGCGGGAGCGGTTGCCCTCCACGACCTTGACGTGCACCTTGAGGGTGTCGCCGGCGCGGAACTCGGGGATGTCGTCCCGCTTCACGGAAGCGGCAAGCGTGTCGATGACGTTGGTCATGTCAGTCTCCTCGTGGACGCCACAGGTCAGCCACGGAATCTCTTGCGTGATCTGGGTGACCCGCGCGCTGCGTCGTGCGGAGCGCCCCCTGTGGCAGGTGGCCCGCCGGCCCTCCTCCAGATCGGAGCAGCAGCCGCTGACGCGACGGATCGAGGGTCAAGTCTGCCACAGCGCTCACTCGTCCGCGAAATCGGCGAGGACGCTGCGGTCGCGCTCGTCAAGACCCTCCTCGTCGAGGCGTTCGAGCAGGTCGGGGCGGCGTTCGGCGGTACGACGAAGCGCCTGGTCGCGCCGCCAGCGGGCGATCTGCGCGTGGTGGCCGGAGAACAGCACCTCGGGTACGTCGAGCCCGCGCCAGGAAGGCGGCTTGGTGTAGACGGGGTACTCCAGCAGCCCGGCGACACCGTGCGACTCCTCGGCCAGCGACTCCGGGTTGCCCATGAACCCGGGCAGCAGGCGGACCACCGCCTCGGTCACGACGAGCGCCGCGACCTCTCCGCCGTTGAGCACATAGTCGCCGATCGACACCTCGCGGACGTCCCAGCGGCCGCGCGCGTGCTCGGTCACCCGCTGGTCGATGCCCTCGTAGCGGCCGCACGCGAACAGCAGCCTCGGCTTCGCGGCCAGCTCCTCGGCCATCGCCTGGGTGAACGACTCACCCGACGGCGTCGGCACCACGACGACCGGTGCGTCCCCCTCGGCCGTGACCGCGTCGAGCGCCTCGCCCCAGGGCTCGGGCTTCATCACCATGCCGGCGCCGCCGCCGTAGGGCGTGTCGTCGACGGTGCGATGCCGGTCGTGGGTCCAGTCACGCAGGTCGTGCACGTGCACCTCGAGCAGGCCCGCCTCCTGCGCCCGGCCCGGCAGCGACAGCGACAGCGGCGCCAGGTAGTCGGGGAAGATCGTGACCACGTCGATGCGCACGGCTCAGCGCCCCTCGTCGAGCGGCGTGAGGAGTCCCGGGCGGTCCGCCACGACGACCCGGCCGCCGGGCACGTCCACCTCCGGCACCAGCGCGGTCACGAACGGCACCAGCACCTCGGCCCCGTCCGGCGTACGCACCACCAGCAGGTCCTGCCCCGCGCCGTGCTGCACCAGCGTCACCTCCCCGATCGTCGCCCCCTCGGTGGTCTCCACCCGAAGACCGACGAGCTGGTGGTCGTAGAACTCCTCGGGGTCCTCGGGCGTCTCGTCGGTGGGTACGTCGGCCAGCAGCACCAGGCCGCGCGCCACCTCCGCCGCGTCGCGGTCGGGCACCTCGACGAAGCGCACCAGCAGTCGGTCCTGGTGCCAGCGCACGGACTCGACGGTGAGCGCCTGCGGCCGTCCCGGTCCGTGCGGGGCCGACCCGCGCGGGGTCTCGGTGGTGAGCACCGCACCCGGCGCGAACCGGCGCTCGGGCTCGTCGCTGCGTGGCTCGACCGACAGCTCGCCGTGGATGCCGTGCGGCTTGCCGATCCGGCCGACGACGACCTGCGTGGTGCTCATGCTCGACTCCTGGTGTCTACGGGGAAGCGAGAACGGGAGGCCGCCCGAAGGCAGCCTCCCGTTCCGATGTGCTCTGCGTTGCGTCGTGCGATCTGCTGCGACCGTCAGCGACCGCGGTCGACGTCGACGAAGTCGACACGGGCGCCGCCCTTGCCCGCCAGCGCACCGATCACGGTGCGCAGCGCGGTGGCGGTGCGACCGCCCCGGCCGATGACCTTGCCCAGGTCGTCGGGGTTCACGCGCACCTCGAGGAGCGAGCCGCGCCGCAGCTGCTTGTCGCGGACGCTCACGTCGTCGGGGTGTCGGACGATGCCCCGCACCAGGTGCTCGAGCGCTTCGGCCAGCATGCTCAGGCCTCGGCGGGCTTGTCGGCGTCGGCGGTCGCCTCGGCCTTGTCGGCCTCGGCCGGCTGCGCCTCACCCTCCGCGTCGGCGGACGCGGCGGCGGCCTCGGGGGTCTCGCCGGCGGGCACCTCGGCCTCGGCGGGAGCAGCCTCGGCGGGTGCAGCCTCGGCGGGCTTCTCGGCCTCGGCGGGCTTCTCGGCCTCGGCGGGCTTGTCGGCCTTCTTGGCGGCGGACTTCTTGGTGACGGCCTCGGCCTTGGGCTCCTTGGCGGAGTCCTTGAGCGCCTCGTTGAAGATCTCGGCCTTGTCGCGCTTGGCCTCGGCGACCTTGAGCGAACCCTCGGTGCCCGGCAGGCCCTTGAACTTCTGCCAGTCGCCGGTCACCTTGAGCAGGGCCGCGACGGCCTCGGAGGGCTGAGCGCCGACACCGAGCCAGTACTGCGCACGCTCGGAGGTGACCTCGATCAGCGAGGGCTCCGACTTGGGGTGGTACTTGCCGATCTCCTCGATGACGCGGCCGTCCCGCTTCTTGCGGGAGTCGACGACGACGACGCGGTAGTACGGCTGGCGGATCTTGCCCATCCGCTTCAAGCGAATCTTGACGGCCACGAGTGTGGTGTCTCCTTGACGATTGTGTGTGGGTGAGCGCCCTCGTGCCAGGTGGGGCCAGGCCGGGAGCGCTGCGCGGTGCCGGCGCGGCCGGGTGAGAGGGTCCGGGCGCGCACGACTCAGCCGGTCATTCTGCCAGACGGACCCGGTGACTCTCCAATCGCCGACTTGTCAGGACGTGAGACGGCCCGGGCCGTCTGAGGATCTGACAAGTCGGCGGCTAGGCCACCACGGTGCCGCGGAGCACGATCCGGGACGGTGACTTGAGCACGCCGAGGTCCTCCCGGGGGTCGCGGTCGAAGACCACGAAGTCGGCAGTGGTCCCCTCCGCGAGGTTGTCGTCGAGGCCGAGCCAGGTGCGCGCCCGCCAGGACGCCGCCCCGAGCGCGTCGTGCGGCGACAGCCCGTAGTCGGCCAGCTCGAGCACCTCGTCGCCGATCAGGCCGTGCGGCAGCACGCCCCCGGCGTCCGTGCCGGCGTAGATGGCCACCCCGGCCTCGTAGGCGGACCGGATCGTGGTCTTGCGCCGTTCGAACAGCGACATCATGTGGTCGGCGTACTTCGGGAACCGCTCCCGGCCGGCTTCGGCGTACGACGGGAAGTTGCCGAGCTGCTTTGCGGTCGGCACCAGCGCGACGCCGTTGCGGACCATGGTGTCGATCAGGTCCTCCGACAGCCCGGTCCCGTGCTCGATGCAGTCGATGCCGGAGCCGATCAGGTCGGGCAGCGCGTGCTCGCCGAACACGTGCGCGGTGACCCGGGCCCCGTGCTCGTGGGCGACCCGCATCGCGGCGTCGAGCGACTCGCGGGTCCACGACGGGGTGAGGTCCCCTGCGTCGCGCTCGATCCAGTCCCCCACAAGTTTCACCCAGCCGTCGCCGCGCTCGGCCTCCTGGGCGACGTACGCGGGCAGGTCCTCGGGCTCGATCTCGTGGGCGTAGTTGCGGATGTAGCGGCGCGGGCGCGCGATGTGCCGCCCGGCCCGGATCAACCGCGGCAGGTCGTCGCGCTCATGGATCCACGACGTGTCCGCGGCCGATCCGCAGTCCCGGATCAGCAGCGTCCCGGCGTCCCGGTCGGTGAGCGCCTGCTTCTCCTGCACGTCCTCGGGGACCGCGCCGTCAGGGTCGAGGCCGACGTGACAGTGCGCGTCCACCAGCCCAGGCACGATCCAGCCCTCGGCGACCAGCTCCGCAGACGCGACCGGTTCGTAGCTGACCCGGCCGTCGACGACGTACAGGTCCCGGCTCTCGCCGTCGGGGAGCACCGGACCACGGAACCTGAGCGCACTACTCATGCCCGCGACCCTATCGAGGCCCGCTACCGATATCGGTAGTCCGACCGTGACCCATGGGTCACCCCCGGCATACCGATATCGGTGGGTCGGTCACTTCAAGTACTTGGACAGGTCCTTCGGCAGCTCGACCGACGACGGGTCGAAGTCCTCGTCGGCACCGGCGGGTACGCCGAACGGATTGCCTGCCCCAGCGCCGTTGCCGCTCGCCGCGCGCTCCTTGGCGGCCTTCTCCTCCGCCGCGCGCTTCGCGGGGTTGCCCGAGCCGCGCTTGGCCTTGCCCTTCTTGGCCGCCGGCTTGGACTTGGCGCGCTTGCCACCCATCCCGGGCATGCCCGGCATCCCGGGCATCCCCGGCATGCCGCCGCCCTTGGCCATCGACATCATCATCTTGCGGGCCTCGAAGAAGCGGTCCACGAGCGTGTTGACGTCGGAGACCTGCGTGCCCGAGCCCTTGGAGATCCGGGCCCGGCGGGAGCCGTCGATGATCTTCGGGTTGTCCCGCTCGGCCGGCGTCATCGACTGGATGATCGCCTGGATCCGGTCGATCTCGCGCTCGTCGAAGTTCTCGAGCTGGTC
>NZ_DASSCL010000134.1:0-7340 GCF_035697785.1 Nocardioides sp. | reverse complement strand
GACGTCACCGGTGCCGGCCTCGCCCTTGGAGCGGATCATCGCCGCGCCCTCGGTGATCCGGCGGAGCGCCTCGCCCAGGTTGGTCGCGCCGCAGACGAACGGGACGGTGAACGCCCACTTGTCGATGTGGTTGGCGTAGTCGGCCGGGGTGAGCACCTCGGACTCGTCGACGTAGTCGACACCCAGGCTCTGCAGGACCTGCGCCTCGGCGAAGTGGCCGATCCGGGCCTTCGCCATCACCGGGATCGACACGGCCGCGATGATGCCGTCGATCATGTCCGGGTCGCTCATTCGGGACACGCCGCCCTGGGCGCGGATGTCGGCCGGGACCCGCTCGAGCGCCATCACGGCGACGGCGCCGGCGTCCTCGGCGATCTTCGCCTGGTCGGCGGTGACCACGTCCATGATCACGCCGCCCTTGAGCATCTCAGCCATGCCGCGCTTCACGCCGGAGGTGCCGGTGCGGGGAGTGTTGCTGTCAGTCACGTGCTCGACCTTCTTGTCATCGTCCGGGGGCCACCTGCGCACAAGGGGCACACACCGGGATCAGGGGGTGCTTCCAGCCTACGACCCGCGGACCGAGACGAACGAATCAGTCCGCTCGCTCAGTCCGCGACCAGCGCGGCCGGTGGTACGTCGTCCAGGTCGACCGTGCGCAGCTCGGCCGCGTTCCCGGCCAGCCGGAGCCAACGCACCCGCCGCCGGCTGCGCAGGGCCCGTGCGGAGACCACGACGTCGTTGTGGAACCGCCGGGCCAGCTCGACCTTGCGGCACGAGGCGGCGAGCTCGTCGAGCAGCGGACCGACGTCCCGCCGGGCCCGCAGCTGGTCGAGCTCGTCGCGGTCGGCGAGCACGGCGCGCAGCGACTCCGACAGGTCCGACTGGGCCGACTCCAGGTCGTCCCCGGCGGCGGCCCGGGCCACGTGAGCGGCGTCGACGAGCAGCAGGGAGCGCGCGGGGTCGAGGGTGTCGCTTGTGGCCAGCTCCAGCGCGGCGCCGGAGCGCCGGAGCAGCTGGGCGTCGAGCGCGGCCCGGGACACCTCGATGCGGTGGTGCATGCGGTCCAGCCGGTGCGCGGTCCAGTAGAGCCAGAGCCCGACCATCAGAACGAGCACCGCGAGCAGCAGCCACCAGATCCAGTCCATCAGCTCACCGTGACGGTCTCGTAGACCTGGAGGATCTTGGTCGCCACGGTCCCCCAGTCGTAGCGCCGCACGACGCGTGCGGCCTCCTCGTCGAGGGCGGTACGACGACCGGGATCGGTGAGCAGCGCACCGAGCCCCTCGGCCAGGTCGCCCGCGTCGCCGGCCCGGAACAACGCACCGCACCGGCCGCCCTCGAGCACGCGCGCGAACGCCGGGATGTCGCTGGCGAGGACCGTCGCCCCGGCGGCCATCGCCTCGACGAGGACGATGCCGAAGGACTCGCCCCCCGTGTTGGGCGCGACGTACACGTCCGCGGTCCGCAGTGCCGCCGCCTTGTCCTTGTCGGATGCCCGACCGAGGAAGTCCACCTGGCCCCGCAGGGTGGCGGGGAACCCGGCCGCCGCCTTCTCGACGTCGCCGCCGCCCACCACCAGCAGCCGGACCCCGGGACGTTCGGAGGCGACGCGCGTGAACGCCTCTGTCATCAGCGCGAAGCCCTTGCGCGGCTCGTCGAGCCGCCCGACGAACGCGACGGTGCCGCCGGCACCGCGCCACTCGGGGCGAGGCACCGCGGCGGTGTAGTGGTCGACGTACACGCCGTTGGGGATCACCACCGGCTCACCGCCGATGTGCTGGACGAGCGTGTCCCGGGCGTACTCCGACACCGCGATCCGGGCGGTGATCTTCTCCATGGACGGTCGCAGGATCGACGCGGACGCAGACATCGCGCGGGACCGGACGTTGGAGGTGTGGAAGGTGGCGACCACCGGGCACTCGGCCGCCCACAGCGCGAGCAGCGCGATGCTCGGCGTAGCGGGCTCGTGCAGGTGCAGCACGTCGAACCGCCCGTCCCTGAGCCAGCGCCGGACCCGGGCGGCGACGACGGGTCCGAAGGACAGCCGGGCAACGGAGCCGTTGTAGGGCACGGGGACCGCGCCACCGGCGAGGACGACGTACGACGGCGTCCCGTCCTCCTCGCCGGGCGCGAGCACGGAGACGTCGTGGTGCCGGGCGATCAGCGCCTCGGCCAGGTCCTTCACGTGGTTCTGGACGCCGCCGGGAGCGTCGAAGGAGTACGGGCACACGATCCCGACCTTCATCGGGCCGCCAGGTCCGCCGTGAAGACCTTCTGCATCATGTGCCAGTCCTGCGGGTCGGCCGCGATCCCGCCTGAGAACGCGTCGGCCACGCCCTGCATCATCGCCACCAGGCCGGCGTCACCGGGCCGGTGCGGCACCGGCTCGTGGAACGTCAGCTCGAGGTCGCGGCCGCGGTAGGCCAGCGTCACCGGCACCAGGTCGACGCCGCTCTCGCGCGCCAGTGCGGCCGGGCCGCGCGGCATCCGGGCCGGCTCCCCGAGGAGGGTCACCTCGGCGCCGGCGCGGGACAGGTCACGGTCGGCCAGCAGGCAGACCAGCCGCCCCTCCGCGACCGCCTCGGCGAGCCTCCGCATCGGCGGGGCGCCGCCGGTCAGTGGCAGGATCTCCATGCCCAGCCCAGTGCGGAAGGCGACGAACTCGTCGTAGAGCCGGGCCGGCTCGAGTCGCTCCGCGACCGTGGTCAGCGGCATCCCGGTGGCGCACGCCCAGGCCCCGGCCCAGTCCCAGTTGCCCATGTGCGGCAGCGCGGCGACCACGCCGCGGCCCGCCGTCTGCGGGTCGCGCAGGTGGTGCTCGCCGATGACACGGGTGCGTCGGACCAGGTCGTCGAGCGGCCACGACGGCAGCCGGAACGACTCGCACCAGTACCGCAGGTAGGAGCGGAGCCCTGCCCGGGTGGCGGCGTCGAGATCCGGCTCGGCGACACAGCGACGCAGGTTGTCGCGCAGCCGCCGCACGCTGCGCCCGTCGCGGCGGTGCACCTGGTCGGCGATCTGGTCGAAAGCGGTCCGGGCCACCGGCTCGGGCAGCCACCGGACCACCCGCCAGCCGGTGAGGTAGCTGGCGGTCGAGGCCTGCCCGGCGGCCGCGGTTGCGGCGCGACGCAGGCCGCGCGGGACCTGGATGACGGTCACGTCAGGCGGCCGCGAGCGCCTGGCGGCGTACGGCCAGGATCCGCTGCACAACGGTGACCGTGCTGGCCAGCGCCAGCACCGCGAGGGTGAACGGCACGAACCAGGCCTGCCCGAAGATCACGGAGAGACCGGTCATCACGAGGATCGCGACCAGCCGGTCGGCTCGCTCGGCCAGGCCGCCCTTCGCCTCCATGCCCAGCGACTCGGCGCGGGCCCTGGCGTACGACGTGGTCGCGCCCATCACCAGGCAGTACAGCGCGAGCCCGGCGTACACATCCGACTCCCCCGGCCCCATGAAGTAGAGGACGAGCCCGCCGAAGATCGCCGCGTCGCCCAGCCGGTCGAGGGTGGAGTCGAGGAACGCGCCCCAGCTCGAGGACGTGCCGGACAACCGGGCCATGTGCCCGTCGACCAGGTCGCTGAACACGAACGCGGTGATGACCAGGACGCCGGTGAGCAGCTGACCGCGCGGGAAGAAGAACAGCGCACCGAAGGAGACGCCGAGCGTGCCGACGACGGTCACCGCGTCGGGGCTCACGCCGAGGCGCAGCAGCAGCCGGGCGATCGGGGAGATCAGCCGGGTCCAGAACTCACGGAATCGGTTCAGCATGGCGAATGAAGGCTAGCCGGTGGCGCTAGCCTTCCCTGGCAGGGCTCGGCGACCGCGTCGAGGGAGGCACGATGACGAACGCACCCGGCTCGATGGGCTCGACCCGTAGGTCCCTGCACGGCGTCGCCGAGCTGGTCCTCGCCGGGCCGCAGTACCAGCGCAGCGGCACCATCCGGCTGCAGGCGACCCCGGGCGGGTTCGGCACCACA
The DNA here is from genome assembly GCF_035697785.1 of Nocardioides sp. Lineage (GTDB taxonomy): Bacteria > Actinomycetota > Actinomycetes > Propionibacteriales > Nocardioidaceae > Nocardioides_B. Next base: position 3,362 of record NZ_DASSCL010000134.1, on the reverse strand, counting down.
CGGCTCCCGGAGCTCTCGGTCCGCGGCGACCGACTGGTCGGACCCGACGGGGACGTCGGGCTCCATGGCCGTACGGCGGCCCAGGTGGCCGCGGCCGTCGGCGTCGCGCCGCACACGCCGGCCGGGCTGTACGCCGACGGCTCCGGAGTGTCCCCGGACGAGCCGCTCAGCGTCGACGCCGAGACGGCCGCGTTCCTCGGCGACGTGTTCGCGGTCGGCAACGAGGCGCTGCTGGCCTTCGTGCCCCAGGAGACACCCGTGCTGTGGCCGGAGCACTTCGACATCGCCGTCTCGGTCGACGAGGTGAACTACGGGGTCTCCCCAGGCGACGGCTGGTCGTCCACCCCCTACGCCTACGTCGGTCCGTGGTCCCTGCCCGCCGGTGGGTTCTGGGACGCGCCGTTCGGTGCCGCCCGCCCGGTGACCGAGGAGACCACCGTCGAGCAGCTGGTGTCGTTCTTCCGGGAGGGCCGGGACGCGGCTCAGGCCCAGGCGTCGGCGAGCAGCTGACGAGTCTCGGTCATCAGCTGCGGCAGGGTCCTGGTCCGCCCGATGATCGGCATGAAGTTCTGGTCGCCGGCCCAGCGCGGCACGACGTGCTGGTGCAGGTGCGCCGCGATCCCGGCACCCGCGACCGCGCCCTGGTTCATCCCGATGTTGAAGCCGTGTGCGCCCGACACCGAGCGCACCACCCGCATCGCGGCCTGGGTCAGCCGGGCCACCTCGTCGGTCTCCTCGACGGTCAGGTCCGGGTAGTCAGCGACGTGCCGGAACGGGCAGACCATCAGGTGGCCGGGTGTGTAGGGGTAGAGGTTCAGCACGACGTACGCCGTGTCGCCCCGGTGCACGACGAGCCCCTCCTCGTCGTCGAGCGTCTGGATGCGGCAGAACGGGCACTCCCCCGTCGTACCGTCCAGAGGCTTGTTCTCGCCCCGGATGTAGGCCATCCGGTGCGGGGTCCAAAGCCGCTCGAGCTCGTCGGGGACCCCGGCACCGTCCTGGGTCTCGACCGGGTCGTCGGCCACGTCAGACCTGTGCGCGCGAGGCGATCGCGTCGGTCACCCGCGCTATCGCGTCGTCGACCGAGACGCCGTTGTCCTGGTGGCCGTCGCGGTAGCGGAACGAGACCGCCCCGGCCTCCACGTCCTTGTCGCCGGCGATGAGCATGAACGGCACCTTCTGCAGCTGCGCGTTGCGGATCTTCTTCTGCATCCGGTCGTCGGAGTCGTCGACCTCGACGCGCACGCCAACCGCCCGCAGCCTCGCGGCCACGTCGACGAGGTAGTCGTTGTGCCGTTCGGCGATCGGGATCGCCTGCACCTGGACGGGTGCGAGCCAGGGCGGGAAGGCCCCGCCGTAGTGCTCGACCAGCACTCCCAGGAAGCGCTCGATCGAGCCGAACAGCGCGCGGTGGATCATCACCGGACGTCGCCGCGATCCGTCCGGGGCGGTGTACTCCAGCTCGAACAGCTCCGGCTCGTTGAAGTCGAGCTGGATCGTCGACATCTGCCAGGTGCGGCCGATCGCGTCGCGGGCCTGCACCGAGATCTTGGGGCCGTAGAAGGCCGCGCCACCGGGATCGGCGACGAGCTCGAGACCCGACTCCTCGGCGACCTCGCGCAGGGTCGCGGTGGCCTCCTCCCAGGCCTCGTCGGTGCCCACGAACTTCTCCGGGTCCTTGGTGGACAGCTCGAGGTAGAAGTCCTCGAGGCCGTAGTCCTTGAGGAGCTCGAGCACGAAGGTGAGCAGGCTGGCCAGCTCGTCGCGCATCTGTTCCCGAGTGCAGAAGATGTGGGCGTCGTCCTGCGTCATGCCGCGCACCCGGGTGAGACCGTGCACGACGCCGGACTTCTCGTAGCGGTAGACGCTGCCGAACTCGAACAGTCGCTGCGGGAGCTCGCGGTAGGACCGCCCGCGGGCCCGGAAGATCAGGCAGTGGAACGGGCAGTTCATCGGCTTGAGGTAGTAGTCCTGCCCGGCCTTGGTGACGTTGCCGCGGTCGTCGGCCACCTCGTCGAGGTGCATGGGCGGGTACATCCCGTCGGCGTACCAGTCGAGGTGCCCGGAGGTCTCGAACAGCTCCTTCTTGGTGATGTGCGGGCTGTAGACGAACTCGTAGCCGGCCTCGACGTGCCGCTGGCGCGAGTAGTCCTCCATCTCCTTGCGCAGCACGCCGCCCTTGGGGTGGAAGACCGCGAGTCCCGAGCCGATCTCGTCGGGGAAGCTGTACAGGTCGAGCTCCCGGCCGAGCCGGCGGTGGTCGCGCCGCTCCGCCTCCTCGATCCGGTGCAGGTGCTCCTCCAGCGCCTCCTTGGACTCCCAGGCGGTGCCGTAGATGCGCTGCAGCTGCTTGTTGTGCTCGTCGCCCCGCCAGTACGCCGCCGCGGTGCGCATCAGCTTGAACGCCGGGATCCGCTTGGTGGTGGGCAGGTGCGGGCCGCGGCACAGGTCGCTCCATGCGACGTCACCGTTGCGGCGGATGTTGTCGTAGATGGTCAGCTCGCCGGAGCCCACCTCGACGCTCGCGCCCTCCGCGACTTCGGAGCCGTCCCGACCGTCGACCCCGCCCTTCAGGCCGATAAGCTCGATCTTGTACGGCTCGTCCTTCAGCTCGGCGATCGCATCGGCGTCGGAGACCGGTCGCCGGGAGAACCTCTGGCCCTCCTTGATGATCTTGCGCATCCGCGACTCGATCTTCTCGAGGTCGTCGGGCACGAACGGGGTCTCGACGTCGAAGTCGTAGTAGAAGCCGTTCTCCACCGGCGGGCCGATGCCGAGCCTGACCCCCGGAAACAGGTCCTGGACGGCCTGCGCCATCACGTGGGCGGTGGAGTGCCGCAGGATGTCGCGCCCGTCGGCCGAGTCGATGGCGACCGGCTCGACCGCGGACCCGTCGGCGAGCTCGTGGGCCAGGTCGCGGAGCTCGCCGTCGACCCGGGCGGCGATGATCGCGGGGTCGTCGACGAACAGCTCCCACGCCTTGGTGCCGGTCGTCAGGGTCTTCTCGTCTCGCTCGTCAGCGGCGATGACGGTGACCTTGATCTCGGACACGGGATCCACTCCTGTCGACGGCGGCTGCCCGGTTCGTCCCGGACCGGGTCAGCGTATCCACCGACCCCGCACGGACGCGCCCCGGTTTCCCCGGCCGCCAGGTCTGCGGTTTGGTCCCCAACCGCAACTCCCGGCGGCCGGAACCTGCAGTTCGTGACCAATCGACGACGTGGCCGACTGTCCCGTCCCGGGAACGACGACGGCCGCCTCGTGACGAGACGGCCTGCGAGGAAGGGTGGGCGATACTGGGTTCGAACCAGTGACCTCTTCGGTGTGAACGAAGCGCGCTACCACTGCGCCAATCGCCCTCG
>NZ_DASSCL010000133.1:0-9276 GCF_035697785.1 Nocardioides sp. | reverse complement strand
GCGTCGGCCGCCCAGGCGTCGAAGTCCTTCGACCAGCCCGGAGCCGCGGCCTCGATGCGGAACTCGGTGAGGAACGGCAGCCCGTGGGTGAGGAACCCGGAGCCGATGATCAGCACGCCCTCGTCGCGCAGCTCCCGCAGGCGGGTGCCGAGGGTGAGCAGCTGATAAGGATCGTGCGTGGGCAGCGACATCTGCAGCACCGGGATGTCGCCCTCTGGGTACATGATCTTCAGCGGCACCCAGGCGCCGTGGTCGAGGCCGCGTGAGGGGTGCTGGTGCACCGGCTCGGTGTCCGGCATCATCGCCGCCACCCGCCGGGCGAGGGCGGAGGCGTCGGGCGTCTCATACTTCTCGTTGTAGTACTTCGCGGGAAAACCGCCGAAGTCATAGATCAGGCCGACGCCGGGCCCGGACGCACTGAGCGCGAGCGGGGCCGACTCCCAGTGGGCGCTGACGATGAGGATCGCCGTCGGCCGCGGCATGTCCGCGGCCAGGGTGCGCAGCTGGCCCGACCACACGGGGTCGTCCAGGAGCGGCGGCGCTCCGTGGCCGATGTAGAGGGCGGGCATCCGGGTGCTGTCGTCCATGACACTCCAAACTGTTGACACGTCAACCATATTCCTCGGACCGCTGTCAGGGAAGTCGCCAGTCCACCGGCGTACCGCCCTGCTCCTCGAGCATCCGGTTCACCCGGCTGAACGGACTCGAGCCGAAGAACCCCCGATGCGCCGACAGCGGGCTCGGGTGCGCCGACTCCACCCACGGGATCGGTGCGAGCTCCGGCTTGAGCGACTGCGCGTCGCGTCCCCACAGGATCGCCGTGAGCGGTTGGTCGGAGGCGCGCTTGGCGAGCACCCGGATCGCCTGGTCGGTGACCGGCTCCCAGCCCCGCCCGCGGTGGGAGGCAGGCTGCCCGGGCGTGACGGTCAGTGAGCGGTTCAGCAGCATCACCCCGGCGTCCGCCCACGGCGTGAGGTCGCCGGAGGTCGGCGGGAGTACGCCGAGGTCCTCCACGAGCTCGCGGAAGATGTTGACCAGGCTCTTCGGCGGAGCGACCCCGGGCGCCACCGAGAAGCTCAGCCCGACCGGGTGGCCCGGTGTCGGATACGGATCCTGCCCGACGATCAGCACCTTCACCTGCGCCAGCGGCCGGCTGAACGCGCGGAAGACGTGCTCGCCGCGGGGGAGGTACTGCCGGCCGGCCGCGAGCTCGCTGCGCAGGAAGCGCCCCATCGTGGCGATCTGCTCGTCGACCGGCGCCAGTGCCGCGGCCCAGTCCGGTGCCACGAGCCCCTTCTCCACCAGTCCGGCCAGAGCGCTCATGCGTGCCACCCTAGGGCGCGGCGTACGGCATGCAACGCGGAGTACACGTCACTTGGTGCACCGCCGGCAGTGCACCGAGCATCCACAACTCCGCGTCACAGGCGGACGGCGGTGAGGCGGCGGGGACACGGCGGGCCACCCCGGGGCGGGTCTAGAGTCACGGACGTGGGGTTCGACGTGGTGGCCACGGCGTACGACCGGTTCATGGGGCAGTGGTCGCGGCCGCTCGCGGAGCTGGTGGTCGAGCGGCTCGACCCCCACAGGGGCGACCGCGCGCTCGATGTCGGGTGCGGGCCCGGTGTGCTGACGGCCGTGCTCGTCGAGCGGCTCGGGGCCGAGGCGGTGGCCGCTGTCGACCCGTCTGCGCCGTTCGTGGCGGCGGCCTCCGCGCGCCTCCCGGGTGTTGACGTACGCCGGGGCAGGGCCGAGCAGCTGCCCTTTCCCGACGCGCACGTCGACCTGGCAGTGGCGAACCTGGTGGTGCACTTCATGCGCGAGCCGGTGGGCGGACTGGGCGAGATGGCGCGGGTCACCCGAGCGGGTGGACGGGTGGCGGCAACCGTGTGGGACCACGCGGGCGGGACCGGACCGTTGGCGACGTTCTGGACGGTCGCCCGTGAGATCGACCCGTCAGTCACGGACGAGAGCGCGTTGGCTGGCGCGAGGCAGGGTCACCTCCACGAGCTCGTGACCTCGGCCGGGCTCGAGGACCCGGTCGATGACCTGCTCACCGTGACCCGGCGGTTCGCCACGTTCGAGGACTGGTGGGCGCCGTTCGAGCTCGGGGTCGGCCCCGCCGGCGACCACGTGGCCACGCTGTCCCCGGCCGATCGCGAAGCGCTCCGGGACGCCCTCCGCGACCGGCTGGGCGACGGACCGTTCGAGCTGGGCGCCGCTGCCTGGTTCGTCGTCGGCCGGGTGGCCGGCTGAGGCACAGGCTCAGCGCACCGGCCGCAGCAACCGGTCCAGGAACGCGGTGAGCAGTGCCTCGCGCAGCGCGGGGGTCGAGAGGTCGAGCAAGGTGTTGATCTCCGCCATCGACTCGGGGAGCCCGACGCCCTCGCCCCCGGCCATCCCGACCGCGGCCAGCAGCCCGTCGAAGTCCTCGTCGGTCAGCGCCGCCGGGTCGAGACCCTGCACGAACGCCACGACCTCCGGGTCCACCCGCACCGGTCCGCTCGCCACCGCACCGGCGACCGCCTCGCGCAGGGCGTCGAGGAACTCCTGCACGTGGTCGGCCGTCGCGGCGCTCAGGGACAGGTGGATCGTCGGGGCGCCACCGTCGTGGGAGAGCTGCGGCTGCACCCACCAGCCGGCGCGCTGCATCGCGTCGGTGATGGTGAAGACGTCGCAGGTGTCGTCGGTCGCGAAGGCGACCAGGGTCGAGTCGGGCGGCTCGTCGATGGACAGGTGCTCGATCGAGCGGATCCCGGCCACCAGCTGGTCGACACCGCGGAAGACCTTCCCGGCCAGGCGCTGGTAGCCCTCGTCGCCGATCGTGGTCACCACCGCCCATGCGCCGGCGAGCGGGCCGCCCGACTTCGTCGACTGCATGGTGGTGTTGAGCATCGTGTAGCCCGGCCACGACGCCGAGGCGAAGAACTGCGGCCGGCGCAGCTCGGGCGTGCGGTGCAGCAGGATCGAGGTGCCCTTGGGGGCGTAGGCGTACTTGTGCAGGTCCACCGAGATGCTGGTGACGCCGTCCTCGGCGAACGTCCACGGCCGCACGGGCCGGCCCAGCCGGGCGGCGTACGGCAGCACCCAGCCGCCGATGCAGGCGTCCACGTGGCAGCGCACGCCGCGGGCGGCAGCCGCGGCGGCGATCCGGTCGACGGGGTCGACGACCCCGTGGGCGTACGACGGCGCGCTCGCCACCACCAGCACGGTGCGGTCGTCGATGGCCGCCTCCATCGCGCGCGGACGAGCGCGGTGGTCCTCGCCGACGCCGACCATCACCGGCTCGACGCCGAAGTAGTGCGCCGCCTTGTGGAACGCCGCGTGCGCGGTCACCGGCAGCACCATCCGCGGTCGGTCGATCTCGGGGTGCGCGTCCCGCGCCGCCTGTACGGCGAGCAGCACCGACTCGGTCCCGCCGGAGGTGACCGTGCCGACGGCGGTGTCGGGGGCGTCGAGCAGGTTCGCGGCCCGGCCGACCAGCTCGTTCTCCATCGCGAGCAGGCTCGGGAATGCGGTGGGGTCGAGCCCGTTGGAGCCGGCGAACGCCGCGACGGCCGCGCGGCCCACCTCGTCGGCCTCCTCGAGCCCGGAGTCGTAGACGTAGGCCAGCGTCCGGCCGCCGGTGACCGGCACGTCGTGGGCCTGCAGGGCGCGCAGTCGCGCGAGGACGTCGGTCACGGGCGGGTCCCTTCGAGAGTCGCGTGCTCGACGGTCTCGGCGTCGATGGAGTAGCGCCACAACGAGATCAGGCTGGCGAGGATGAGCCCGGCGGGCAGCAACGAGAACCCGAGAACGATCGCGGTGAGCGCGGAGTCGGGCTGGAACTGGTTGGTCCAGTCGGCCGGCTGCTCGGCGGAGAGGTAGCCGCCGGCCGCCAGCACTCCCGCGTAGATCGCGGGCCCGAGGGCCAGCCCGAGGGTCTCCCCGGCGGTCCAGACGCCGGTGTAGACGCCGACCCGGTTCTCCCCGGTACGACGGGTGTCGACCGCGGCCGCGTCGGGGAGCATCGCCATCGGGAACACCTGGGCACCGGCGTACCCGACCCCGACCAGGGCGGTGGCGGCGTAGACCCACCACGGCGGTGCCGACCGGGCCCACGTCAGCAGCAGCGCGGCCGTCGCCAGCACCAGCGAGGCGATCACGTAGCCGCGCTTCTTGCCGATGCGCGTGCCCAGCGCGCTCCACACCGGGGTGAGCAGCAGCGCTGGCCCCACGAAGCAGACGAACAGGATCGTGGTGGCGCCCTTGTCGACGAGCACCCAGCGGGCGACGTACGCCACCCCGGCGAGCATCGCTCCGACCGCGAGCGCCTGGACCACGAAGGTGCTGAGCAGCAACCGGAAGTCCCGCGCTCCGGCGACGACCCGCAGCTGCTCGCGCAGCGAGCCACCGCTGGAGGTCACCTGGCCGATCGGTGCCGAGCGGGTGCCGAGGTAGGCGCCGACGACGCCGACCACCAGCAGCAGGGCGACCGCCACCCCCATCACGCGGTAGCCGGTCCGTCCGTCGAACGCGTCGCGGATCGCGGGAGCGGACGCGCCGCTCGCCATGATCGCGAAGGCCAGGATCGCCACCCGCCAGGTCATCAGCCGGGTGCGCTCGTCGTAGGAGTCGGTGATCTCGGCCGGCATCGCCACGTACGGGACCTGGAAGAACGCGTAGGCGGTGGCGCAGGCGATGAACATGACCAGCACCCAGGCGGCGTCGAACACCTTCGAGCCGAGGTCGGGAGCGGCGAAGAGCAGCGCGAAGCACGCCGCGAGCAGCAGTCCCGCCCGGAGCAGGAAGGGCCGACGCGGGCCGCGCGGGTCCGTGGAACGGTCGCTGATGCCGCCCGCGATCGGGTTCAGCACCACGTCCCACGCCTTCGGCACGAACACGATGACGCCGGCGATGCCGGCAGCGATCCCGATCGTGTCGGTCAGGTAGGGCAGCAGCATCAGCCCCGGGACGGTGCCGAAGGTGCCGGTGGCCACGGAGCCGAGGCCGTAGCCGGCGCGGACACCTCTGGGCAGGGGCGCGGACATGGCTGAAATCTAGTCGGACTCCTCGGCCAGCTCGTCGAGGACCAGCTCCGCCACGGCCTGCTGTCCGCGAGCCAGCGGGTGGAGTGCCGCGCCGACGCGGCGGCTGCCGACCCGGCCCTGGACCCACGGCTCGTGGGAGCACACGTCGTGGCCGTGGGATGCGTCGTACACGTCGACGAAGTCCACGTCGGCCTCCTCGGCGGCCGCCTCCATCTCGTCGCGCAGGCGCTCGTTGACCACGCGGAAGGTCTCGCGGTCCTGCTCACGCATCCGCGGCAGCCGTGGACAGCTGCCGCTGTCGGGCAGCAGCTGCGGGTAGCCGACCAATAGGATCCGGGCGTCCGGGGCCCGCTGCCGCACCTGCTCGAGCGCGTCGACCAGCGCCGGCCGCAGCTGGTCCAGGATGGCCGTCAGGCGGACTTGCTGGTCGGCCAGCCGGCACACCCCCGCCTGGCGGCGGCACACCGTGGCCAGGCGTGCGTAGAGGCGGCCGTTGTTGAAGCCGATGCCGACTGTGACTAGGTCGGTCTCGTCCGAGAGCGCGTCGAGCTGGGGCGGCACCTGCATGCCGGCATGCGTCTGCTGCCGCCCGGGCAGGTCCCAGGTCTGCGCGCCGCTGCAGGAGCGGTCCTGCACGTCGGCGATGCGCAGCTCGCGGGCGACCAGCTGCGGGTAGTTGTTGGTGGAGCGGTTGCAGCCGTAGGCCACGTCGTTGAGCGGGACGTACGGCGCCGCGGTGAACGAGTCGCCCATCGCGACGTAGTGGTGGTACTCCGGTGGCCGCGACTCGGCGGTCCCGAGGCTGGCCACCCCGACCGCCATCGTCACGGCCAGCAGGGCCAGGAGCAGGCGCCACGCCTGGGAAGGGGCCTGGGGCAGCTTCACGGACGGCTTCAGGACTTGCGGTTCAGGTTGCGTGAGGAGGCCGACGCAAAGCGGCGTTCGGGGTTGGAGCCGATCGCCGCGCGGTCGGGCGCGACGTCCGTCTTCGCCGTCGGCGCCTTCTTCGCAGGCTTCCTGGCCGTCTTCTTCGCCTTCTGGGTCGTACGGCGGGCCTCGGGCTCGGGCGTGGACCACTGCTCGATCCACTCGTCCATCGTCACCCAGGTCGTCCCGCGGGCCGCGCGACCGGTGAGCATGCCGAGGTGGCCGCCGGGCACGATCTCGAAGCGCACCTCCTCGGCATTGGGCAGCAACCCCACGAGTGCCTTGACCGCCTTGATCGGGGCGATGCCGTCGGTGTTGCCGGCGAAGACCAGCACCGGGTGGCGGATCGTCGAGACATCGATCTCGTGCCCGGAGAGGTCGACCTTCCCGGTCAGCAGCTGGTTGGCCTTGAGCATCCGGTGGTAGAGCTGGCCGAAGCTGCGGCCCGGGTAGGCGATCATGTTCTCGGTGAAGCGGTCGACCGCCTCGATCTGGGCGAGCCACTCGGCGTCGTCGAGGTGCTGCAGGATCGCCAGCGGCTTGGTGAGCATCTTGGTGCCCGAGCTGATCTGGAAGGCCCGGCGTACCAGCGGCTTGGGGGCTCCACCCAGCGCGCGGTAGATCTGGGTGACGATGCCGCCGCTGGTGAGGTTGAGGATCGGCCGCAGCGGTGCCACCAACGGCACTTGCTTGACGTCGAAGGGGGAGCCGACGACGGTCAGCGACGCGATCGGCAGGTCGGGCTGGTCGGCGGCGACGAGGACGCTGAAGATGCCGCCGAGGGACCAGCCGATCACGTGCACCGGTCGACCACCGGCGTGCTCGCTGGCCGCCTTGATCGCCTCGGGGACGACCTCGTCGACCCAGTGCTCCATGCCCAGGCGGCGGTTGGCGAAGGAGATCTGGCCGTACTCGACGAGGTAGGTGGGACGACCCTGCTGCACGAAGTGCTCGACCAGCGAGCAGCCCCGGCGCAGGTCGTAGCAGAGGGCGGGCGCCGCGAGCGGGGTGACGAGCAGCACCGGGTCCCCGGTCTCGCGCACCCGGTGGTGCGGCCGGTAGTGGTAGACCTCGCGCAGCGGTCCGTCGTCGATGAGGGTCCGCGGCATCGGGCGGAGGTCGGCCAGCCCGCCGTACAGCACCTTGTGTGCGACGTTGCTGGCGGCCGACGCGACCTGGTCCGGCTTGGGGATCAGATCCATGGTGCGGAATCTACCTACTCGTCACGGTCACTGCGCCCGGCTCCGGCTCATGGACATCACCCGACCCGTCGAGTAGGCATTGGACATGAAGATCTCGCGAGCCATCGGCGGAGCCGGAGTCGCCCTGGGCGCCGTGGCGCTGCGCGACCTGTTCCAGAAGAACCACGCGCTGCAGCGCAACTTCCCCGTGATCGCGCACTTCCGCTACTGGCTGGAGACGATCGGTCCCGAGCTGCGGCAGTACATCGTCACCAGCAACGACGAGGAGCGGCCGTTCAGCCGCGACCAGCGCTCCTGGATCTACGCCTCGGCGAAGCAGGAGAACAACTACTCCGGCTTCGGCACCGACAACGACATCGAGCACCTGCCCGGCTACCCGATCATCAAGCACCGCACCTTCGCACAGTCGCTGCCGCACGACCACGCGGAGAAGTCCGGCCTACCCAGCGCGAAGGTTCTCGGCGAGGCCAGGGGCCGAGCCAAGGCGTTCCGCCCGCAGTCGCTGCTGAACATCTCCGCGATGAGCTTCGGCTCGATGTCCGGCAACGCCATCAAGGCCCTCAACCTCGGGGCCAAGGAGGCCGGCTGCATGCACAACACCGGCGAGGGCGGGCTCTCGCCGTACCACCGGCAAGGTGGGGACATCGTGCTGCAGGTCGGTACGGCGTACTTCGGGTGCCGTGACGAGCAGGGCAGGTTCGACATCGAGCGGCTCAAGGCGGTGGTCGACTCCGCCCCGGTCAAGGCCATCGAGATCAAGCTCTCCCAGGGCGCCAAGCCCGGTCTGGGCGGCCTGCTCCCGGCCGCCAAGGTGACCGAGGAGATCTCCCGGATCCGCGGCATCCCGATGGGCCGCGACTGTGCCTCGCCGTCGCGGCACACCGCGTTCAGCGACCCGGACAGCCTGCTCGACTTCGTCGAGATGGTGGCCACCGAGACCGGTGTCCCGGTGGGCATCAAGAGCGCTGTCGGCGACATGTCGTTCTGGTACGAGCTGACCCGGCTGATGGCGCACGGCGACCGCGGGGTCGACTTCGTGACCGTCGACGGCGGCGAGGGTGGCACCGGCGCGTCACCGGTGGTGTTCGCGGACTCGATCGCGTTGCCGTTCCGGATGGCGTTCTCCCGCGTCTACGGCACCTTCGCCGAGGCCGGGCTCACCGACGACGTCACGTTCATCGGGTCGGCGAAGCTCGGGCTGCCGGAGAACGCCATCGTCGCCTTCGCCCTCGGCGTCGACATGATCAACGTCGCCCGCGAGGCGATGATGTCCGTGGGCTGCATCCAGTCGCAGAAGTGCCACACCGACAAGTGCCCGACCGGGGTCGCCACCCAGGACCCCTGGCTCACCCGCGGCCTCGAGCCGGTCTCGAAGGGACACCGGTGCGCGCAGTACATCCGCACCTTCCGCAAGGAGATGGTCAAGGTCTCCGAGGCGATCGGCGTCGCGCACCCGGGCCTGATCACTGCCGAGGACGTCGACATCTTCTGCGGCGACTACGAGGCGCGGTCGCTGCGTGCCGTCTACGGCTACAAGGACGGCTGGGGGTCGCTCGGCCCGCGCCTCGCCGCCGAGATCACCGAGCTGATGGCCCCCGGCGGCACCCGCCCCGAGCGCCGCTCGATCGAGGCCGGCGAGGGCGAGAAGGAGGACGAGTCCGCGTTCTCGGGGCTGACGGCGGAGGAGTGAGGGCGCCGCTCCGGCAGCTGTAACGCGGAGTTCACGCTGCTTAGTGCGCGGCCGGCGGTGCACTAAGTGTCCATGACTCCGCGTTACATGCGGATCGGGGCGCCTCGGGGTCCCACGAGCGGCGGCGGTCCGTCGTACGTCCTGCGATCTGGCTGCGCGAACCCGGGAGGTCCTGCGAATGGCCACCTGGGACGACCCCGCTCCGCAGGACGTCCGACCGTACGACGACCCGACCGCAGGACGCAGCACGCGCAGCAACGACCGCCCCGCAGGACGGACCAGCCCTCACGCGCCCTTGACCGGCCGCGTCGTCTTCGTGTGCGTGGGCTGCGCGTTCGAGAGGACGTCGAGGAACGTCGAGGCCCAGTGGGCGACGTCGTTCTCCGCGACGGTCTTGCGCATCGCGCGCATCCGGCGGGAGCGTTCCTTC
>NZ_DASSCL010000132.1:0-2022 GCF_035697785.1 Nocardioides sp. | reverse complement strand
AGCGTCATCGTGCCGATGCTAGGGCCGCGGGCGTCACGGGGTCCGGGCGGGCGCCGCCTGCGACAGCATCTCGGCGACCAGGAACGCGAGCTCCAGCGACTGCACGCGGTTCAGCCGAGGGTCGCACACCGACTCGTAGCGGTTGTGCAGGTCGTCCTCGAGCAGTGCCTCTCCCCCGCCGACGCACTCGGTGACGTCGTCGCCGGTGAGCTCGACGTGCACGCCGCCGGGCCAGGTGCCGAGCGAGCGGTGTACGTCGAAGAAGCCCTGCACCTCGGAGATCACGTCGTCGAAGCGGCGGGTCTTGTAGCCCGAGGACGCCTCGAAGGTGTTGCCGTGCATCGGGTCGCACACCCACGCCACCGAGACGCCGGCCGCGGTGACCTTCTCCACCAGGTTGGGCAGCGCGTCGCGGATCTTGCCGGCGCCCATCCGGGTGATGAAGGTGAGCCGGCCGGTCTCGTTGGCGGGGTTGAGCTTGGCCGCGAGGGCGAGCGCGTCGTCGGGCGAGGTGGTGGGTCCGAGCTTGACGCCGATCGGGTTGCGAATCCGCGACAGCAGCTCCACGTGGGCGCCGTCGAGCTGACGCGTGCGTTCGCCGATCCAGAGGAAGTGCGCCGACACGTCGTACGGCTGCTGGGTGCGCGAGTCGATGCGGGTGAGCGCGTGCTCGTACTCCAGCACCAGTGCCTCGTGGCTCGAGTGGAAGTCGACCCGGTGGAACTCGTCGGGGTCGGCGCCGATGGCCTTCATGAACGTGAGTGCCCGGTCGATCTCGGCGGCCAGCCGCTCGTAGCGACGGCCGACGGGGGACTCGCGGACGAAGTCGGTGTTCCAGGTGTGCACCTGTCGCAGGTCGGCGTACCCACCGGTCACGAACGCGCGGACGAGGTTCAGCGTCGCCGCCGAGGAGTTGTAGACGTCGACCAGCCGCTGTGGGTCGGGGATGCGCGAAGACTCGGTGAACTCGTACCCGTTGACGGCATCGCCGCGATACGCCGGGAGCGTCAATCCGTCGCGGGTCTCCGAGTCCGACGAACGCGGCTTGGCGTACTGACCGGCGATCCGGCCGAGCTTCACCACCGGGACCGACGCGGCGTAGGTGAGCACCACCGCCATCTGCAGGAGCACGCGGAGCTTGTTACGCACGTTGTCGGCGGTGACCCCGTCGAACGTCTCGGCGCAGTCGCCGCCCTGGAGCAGGAACGCCTCGCCGCGCGCGACGGCGGCGAGCTTGGCCTTGAGCTCGTCGCACTCGCCGGCGAACACCAGCGGCGGCACCCCGCGCAGCTTCGTGACCGCGGCCTCGAGGCCGGACGCGTCGGGCCACGAGGGCTGCTGGGCGGCACCGAGCGCGTGCAGGGTCGCGAGGTCGGGGATCTGCTGGCTCACCGGGCCAGCCTACGTCGTGCCGACCCTGCCGCCGCCACCGCGCGGGGCGGCGCGGGACCCGCTCAGAGCAGCCCGGTCACCTGGGTCGTCAGCACGACCGGACTGGGGTCGGCCGTGCCGGCGCTGTCGACGGCGCGCGCCGAAAGCGTGTGCCGCCCCTTCCTGAGGCCGGCGAACGTCGCGAGCGGGCCGCAGGGGGCGTAACCGGCTCCGTCGAGGCTGCACTGGAAGGACGCGTCCACGGTGTTCGACGCCAGCGCGACCGACCAAGTGCCCGCCGCAGCCACCCGCGTGACCGCCGTGGTCTCCGGGCCGGTCGGGGCGGGCGGGGGCGTGGTCGGGGACGGCGGCGGCGAGCTCGGCGTCGGTTCCGAGGGCGGGGTCGTCGGCGCCGCCGTCGTCGGAGGCGCCTCCCGCGTCGGGTCGCTCGAGGCGGTCGGCCCGTCGTCGTCGGCCCGCGGGCCGGTCGCACCCGAAGGGGCCGGTCGGGTCGGGACGGTGGTGGACGGAGTCGTTGCGGGCGGCGTCATCACTCCAGTGGACACCTGGTCCGACGGGCGCGGCCGGGCCTGGCCGGGCAGCGGCTCCCGGTCGCTGCCGCGGTTCGAGGACGGCGTCCGCGTCGCCCGG
>NZ_DASSCL010000131.1:0-49658 GCF_035697785.1 Nocardioides sp. | reverse complement strand
CCGCTGATCAGCCACCTCTACGAGACCGGTGAGCTCGAGGCGCAGTCGATGTCCCAGAGCGACTGCTTCGCCGCGGGCGTGCAGTTCGCCCGCACCGAGGGCATCGTGCCCGCACCCGAGCCGACCCACGCGCTGGCCGCGACGGTGCAGGAGGCCTTGCGGTGCAAGGAGACCGGCGAGGAGAAGGTCATCCTCACCGCGCTGTGCGGACACGGGCACCTCGACCTCGCGGCCTACGACGCCTACCTGTCCGGTCAGGTGACCGACCACGCCTGGGACGGTGCCGGCTCCGAGGCCGCCCTGGCGAAGCTGCCCGTCCTCAACGCATGACCGAGCTCCACGACCTCACCGCGCTGGAGCAG
The DNA here is from genome assembly GCF_035697785.1 of Nocardioides sp. Classification (GTDB taxonomy): domain Bacteria; phylum Actinomycetota; class Actinomycetes; order Propionibacteriales; family Nocardioidaceae; genus Nocardioides_B. Next base: position 49,296 of record NZ_DASSCL010000131.1, on the reverse strand, counting down.
GGCGCGGCGGTACGACGACGCGAGGTGTCACCGGTCGAGCTCGTCGACCACTACCTCGACCGGGTGGACCGGCTCTCCGACGAGGTGGGCGCGTTCGTCACGGTGACCGGCGACCTCGCCCGCGGGCAGGCACGGCTGGCCGAGGCAAGGGCGGGTGAGGGCGGGCCCCTGTTCGGCGTACCCACGGCTGTGAAGGACCTCAACCTCACCGCAGGGATCCGCACGACGTTCGGCGCGAAGGTGATGGCGGACTTCGTGCCCGATGTCTCCGACGAGGTGGTGCTGCGGCTCGAACGTGCCGGGACGATCAGCCTCGGCAAGACGAACACGCCGGAGTTCGGGTCGCCCTGCTACACCGAGCCCGACGTCGCCCCGCCGGCGCGCACCCCCTGGGACCTGACCCGGATGGCCGGCGGCTCGAGCGGTGGCGCCGGTGCCGCCGTGGCCGCCGGGCTGGTGCCGGTGGCGCAGGGGTCCGACGGCGGCGGATCGATCCGGATCCCGGCCTCGTGCTGCGGCCTCGTCGGCTTCAAGCCGAGCCGTGGCCGGGTCAGCGGCAGCCCGGTGCACGGCGACCCGATCGGCCTCGGCACCGCGGGACCCCTCGCGCGCACCGTGCGCGACGCCGCCGCACTGCTCGACGTGATCGCCGGTCCTGCGGTCGGCGACCCGTTCTGGGCCGCGCCGCTGCCGGCGGACCAGACGTTCCTCGGCTGGTGTGACCGCGAGCCGGGGCGGCTGCGGGTGGCACGGTTCGACGACCCGGTGATCGCCGACGCCGCCATCAACCCCGAGTGCCTGGCCGGCTACGAGGCGACCAGCCGGCTGCTCGAGGACCTCGGGCACGACGTCGAGGACGTCGACATGCCGCTCGCACCCGACGCCACCCGGGTCTTCGAGACCTGCTGGTCGGTGCTCACCGCACTTGCCGAGGTGCCGCCGGGCCGCGAGGGAGACCTCCGGCCACTGACGCGGTGGCTGATCGAGCGCGGCCGGAAGGTCTCCGGTCCGGAGTTCGGGCTGGCGCTCGGGGAGATCCGCCGGATCGCGGCCCGGGCGCTGCGCCACCTCGCGGCGTACGACGTGGTGCTGACGCCGACGCTGGCGCAGCCGCCCTTGCCGGTGGGCGCGATCCGTGACGACGCCGACCCGGCCCGGGACTTCCAGAACCAGAAGGAGTTCACGCCGTTCACGTCGGCCTGGAACGTCACCGGCATGCCCGCGGTGTCGTTGCCGCTGCACCGGACAGCCGACGGGCTGCCGGTTGGTGTGATGCTGGCTGGCCGGCCGGGCGAGGACGCGCCACTGCTCGCGCTCGCGGCTCAGGTCGAGGCGGCGGCCCCGTGGCTGGACCGCCACCCGCCCTGCTGGTGAGGCTCAGCGTCGGGCGTCGACCATCCGAAGCGCCAGCGTCGGGCACACCTTGACGGCCTCTCGAGCCAGCCCGATCGTGTCCTCGTCGATGTCGGAGACGACGAGGGGGTAGCCCCACTCGTCGAGCTGGATCGCCTCGGGCAGGATCTCGTGGCACAGTCCCCGGCCCTTGCAGCTGGGCCAGTCGACTCGTAGCTGCTTGGTCATCGCGTGGCTCCCGTCAGGTCGCCGGAGCGGTTCGTGTGCGAGGAGGCCCGCTCGACGTACGAGCAGTGCCCGTCGGCGTGCAGCGCGATCTCCTCCCCGAACGCGGTCATCATCGACTGCACGAGTCTCAGCGTGCCGTCGGGGTGCGCGCAGGCGCCGCGGCGCGCGAGCAGCGCGCCGAGCTGCTCGATCCGCTCGCTTCCGTCTTGGCCGCGATGCACGGCCCAGACGGCGTCGTAGAGGGCGGGCAGCCCGTTGAGGCAGGGGCCGCAGCGCCGGGCGGACTGGCCGGCGAGGTACGCCGTGACTCGCGCGGTCCGGTGCAGCGGACAGTCCCCGGGCTCCAGCGGCAGTACGACGCCCGCGCCGAGCGCCAGGCCGAGGTCGGTCATCCGCGAACGGGACACCGGGACGTCGCGAAGCCCCGAGGGTGCCGCCCAGGTGCCGTGGTAGCCGCCGACCAGGACCGGCCGGTCGAGCACGCGGTCGGTGAGGACGTCGGACCAGGCCGTGCCGTGCGGCACCTCGATAACCTGCGGGCGGTGACCGTCGCCGTTCACGGTGAGCAGGCAGGTGCCCGGCTCGTCCTCGGTGCCGAGAGCCCGGTAGCCCTCGCCGCCGAGGGCGGCGAGCGCGGCGACCTGGGTGTAGGTCTCGGCGTTCGAGAGCAGCGTGGGTCGGTTCTTGTAGCCCTTGTGCGCCTCCGGCCCCCAGGACGTGACCGGCAGGTTCTCGCGGCCGGCCATCAGCTCGATGACCGCACGTGCCTGGCCGGCGACGAAGCGCTGGTCGGCGGTGTGAGTGCGCCACTTGATGCGGCCGTCCGTGCCGTCGCGCTCACGCTCCGCCACCGCCTCGGTGAGCGAACGACGCACCGCGGGGTGCTCACCGGGCAGCACCAGGTGGATCTCCTTGGCGCCGAGCACGCGCGCGGTCAGCACCGCCCCGTCGAGGATCAGGTGCGGCTTGGTGAGCGCCACGGCCGCGTCCTTCATGCTGGCCGGCTCGCCCTCGCTGGCGTTGACCACGACGGTGGCGCGCCCCTTGGCGCCGGCCGCAGCCTCGAGCTTGATCGTGAACGGGAAGCCCGCGCCGCCGCGGCCGCGGATGTTTACGTCCTCGAGCAGCCCGAGCATTCCGGCGAGGTCGAGGTCGGGCAGCGGTCCCGAGATGGCCCGGTGCGCCGCGAGGGACGGCCCGTGGCTGATGCCGTCGAGAAGCCGTGGGCCGGGGTGGACTTGCAGGGGTCCGTAGTTCTCGGACGGACGGACCTCAACGGTGGGGGTGCGACGTGTGGTGGTGTGGCTCATCGGTGGCCTCCTGCGGGGACGACGTACGACGGGACGTGGTGGCGTTCGCGGTTGCGACGCCAGGCCTCGAGGCCCAGCCAGAGGAGCCGGTACAGGACGGCGAGGGCGACGAGGCCGGCGCAGACGATCCCGATCCAGGTGGCCCATCCGGTCTGGGCGTCAGTGCCGATCCCGATCCCGTGCGCCAGGGAGAGCCCCCAGCTGCCGTAGGCGAGGACGTGGATCGCCCGCCACGGACGATGCGGGATCCGGTTGCGGAACAGGCTGGTGACGACGATGACGAGCATCAGGTCGAGCGCCAGTGTGCCGAGCCCGAGCCAGAGCGGTTCGTACGTCGAGCCCCAGAACGGCACCAGCGCCTGCCACCAGCGGATGTCGACATAGGTGTCGACGACCGCGGTGACGACGTGCGCCAGCAGCAGCGCCATCGAGATCAGGCTGACGTTGCGGTGGAACGCCTGCGTCACGAAGCGGGGCAGTCCGCGTCCCGCGTCGCCGCGCGTCGACATGACGCCGAGCAGCGTCGTGAGGGTGAGCAGGAGCAGCAGCACCACTCCCGTCCCCCGGTTGGCGAACCAGAGAAGAGGACCTTCGGTCAGTTCCATCGGTTCCATCCGTTCGTCGGTTGGGTCATGGGTCGAGCTTGGGTCGGCGCCGGCCAGCTGCCGATCAGGGTGACCGCGCCGGTGCGGTCCACGAGGCGCGCGGTGACCTCGTTGGCCTGGAGCCAGGCCGGCGCATCGGCCCCGAGCACGAGGGCGGCTGTGGTGGCCACGTTGGCGGCCACGCAGGTGCCGCCGGTGGCGGTCGCCGTGCGCCAGTGCTCGTCGGTGGGTCGTCCGGTCCGCGGGTCGAGCACGTGGTGCACCTCCCCGTGGTCGGAGGCCCAGCGGCGTCCGGTCGTGCTGGACGTGGCGAGCCCGCCGTAGGTGAGCCAGATCCGCTCCGGGTCCTCGTCGTCGGGCCGCTCGGTGATGTCGATCGCCCAGCCCGGTTGCCCGGGACCGGCGATGCGTACGTCGCCACCGAGGCTCACCACCAGGTCGCACCCGAGGCGATCCACGATGCTCGCGGCGACGAGGTCACTGGCCCAGGCCTTGCAGGTCGCGCCCAGGTCGATCGAGCAGCCCTCCGGCACCAGCAGGCCGCCCTCGGGGTCGGTGCCGATCAGCCGCCACGCGTCGGGGGTGGGCGTCACGTCGGCCCGGTGACCGGGCACCGGGCCGCGTCGCTGCACGACCGCCAGGTCCGCGTCGTACCCGAGCAGGACCAGCGACCGCCCCAGGCACGGGTCGACCAGGCCGTCCGTGGCCCGGGCGGCCGCGACGGCGACGTCGACGGCGGCTACCAGCAGCGGGTCGACGGTGACCCAGCGCCCCGGCCGGCGGTTCGCCAGCTCCAGGTCGGAGTCGTCGCGGAACCGGCTGCAGGTGCGGTCGACGGCGTCGAGCACCTCGCGCGCGATGGCGAAGGCGTCGTCGAGGTGCGCCGGGTCGGCCGTGGCGAGATACCCGTAGGTCCCCAGGGTGTCCCAGCGCACGGACGTCTCGCCGGACGTCGGCGTCACCGTGGTCAGGAGCCGCTGCTCGGTGCGGGCGCGGGTGCCGGTGCGGGCGCCGGTGCTGCGGGGGCCGGGGCCGGCGCGGGCACAGCGGCGGACCCGCCGGACGCCGGTGCGGGCGCTGGAGCGGCGGGTGCGGCGGGTGCCGCGGGTGCGCTGACCTCGCCGCCTCCGCCCATCTGCGTGGCGGCCGGACCGCTGACCTCCTGGACGACGGTGCGCTGCGGACGCGGGTCGGTCACCGTGACGACCGGCGTCCAGGCCGGCTGCCGGGCGGCGGCGAGCGCGGCGGAGTACTTCACCCGCGCGGCCTCGGCCTCCTTCGCGGCCTTCGCCTGCTCCGCCTCGCCGGTCTCCCGGGCGGCGGCGCCGGTGATCGCGCCGGTGGCCACGAACGAGCCGAACGTGGCGGCGCCGGTGAGCACGGCGAGCAGGTTCTTGTACCGGTCACGCGTCTTGGGCGTGTAACGCATGTAGGGGTTCCCTCCCGAGCGGATCAGGTGCGACCACCAGCATGCGAGGTCCTTCTCAAAGCCCGTGTCATCGTCGTGTTAAGAGCACGTCAGGCCGGGGGATCCCGGCGTGCGGCGCAGATGCTTGAGACGGGCTTGAGGTTCACACGAGGTGTGCATAGCGACCGGCGCTGCAGACTCGCTGTCGCACCGCACCTGATCCGATTCTCGAGGATGTGAACCATGCGGATCTCCTCCGCTCTCGTAGCGCTCGTCGGCGCCACCGCTGGCGTGGCCACCGGCGTCACGACCTACCAGTCCAGTGCCGAGGTCCCACCCCCGGCGTACGACGACGGGCCGGTGCTCGCAGTGGGGCAGCCGCTGCCCGGGCCGCCGCCGCAGGTCAAGCACAGGCTCGCCGACTGCGTGGCCCCGGCCGTGCTCCAGGGCGGCGCCTGCGTGACCACCGTGACGAGGACGGTCCCCGCACCCGAGCCGAAGACGGAGCCGCAACCGGCTGCCGAGGCCCCGGCGCCCGCCGCCCCCGCAGCAGCTGCCCCGGCACCGGCGGCACCCCCCGCCCCCGCGCCCGCGGCCGCGCCGCCCACGCAGTGGACCGGAGCCGCCGGCAGCGTCGTGGTGCAGTGCAACGGCGACGCGATCGCGTTGCAGGCCGCGACGCCGGCGAACGGCTACACCGTCGAGGTCGACGAGGGCGGGCCGGAAGAGGTCAAGGTCGAGTTCGAGTCCGAGGAGACCGACGCCGAGGTCGAGGCGATGTGCGCGGGCGGTACGGCGCAGTTCGACGCCGAAGAGGACGACTGACCGCGCCGTCAGTAGGACCGGCCGCGCCGCTCGGCGGTGCCGCGTCGGCCGCGACCGATCCCTCGACGGTGAGGACTGCCGTTCTCGCCCGGGGGCGCGGGCGGTAGCCACACCTGGATCCGGGTCCCCTCTCCTGGAGCCGACGAGGTGGTCATCTCACCGTTGAAGCGCGCCACCGTGCGTCGGACGATCTGCAGGCCCAGCCCGGAGAATCCCTGGCGCTGCCCCGCGGGGTCGGCGGGCTCCGGGGCGCCGGCCATCCCGGGTCCGTGGTCGCGCACGGTGAGCAGGGGCCTGGGTCCGGGCGTGAGCGAGACTTCGAACGGGGTGCTCTCGGGCGTGTGCGCGAACACGTTGTCGACCAGGATGTCGACGATGTCACGCAGGTCGGCTGCCTCGACGGACACCTCCACCGGCTCGCCAGGCAGCCGGCACTCGAACCGGCGCCCCTGGTCCTCGGCCAGCGGTGACCAGAAGTCGGTCCGCTCGCGGACCGTCGCCGTCGCGTCGCAGGTGTGGTGCATGGTGCTCCGGACTGGGCGCCGCGCGGCTCGCACGATCGCGTCGATGGCCAGCTGCAGGTGCTCGACGTGCTCCCGCAGCCGCTCGGCGACCACGGTGTCGTCGACCGCCTCCACGTCCAGGCGGAGCGCGGTCACCGGCGTCCGCAGCCGGTGCGAGAGGTCGCCGACCGCGGCCCGCTCCGCGGCCAGCAGCTCCGTGATCCGGTCGGCCAGGCCGTTGAGGGCCTCACCGAGCTCGCGCGTCTCGGCCGTGCCGCTGGGGTCGGCGCGTGCCTCGAAGTCGCCGCCGCGCAGACGGTGCGCCACCTCGGCCAGGCCGGTCACCGGGCGGCTCAGCCGTCTGCCGAAGCGGTCGGCCACGACAACGGCCAGCGCCAGCAGCACCAGCCCGAGCAGGACGATGCCCAGCCACGCGCGGGTCACCCCGCGGTGCAGCTCGTCGGGACTCACCGTCGTACGGACCACGTCCGTGCCGTTGCCGGTCACGATCGGCACCAGGACCTGACCGCCCTCGGCGTCGACCCGGGTGAACGCGGCCCCCTCGCTGGCCCTGACGACCGCCGGGTCGTCGGCCAGGCCGGGCGCCTCGGCGCCGAGCACGGTGCCGTCGGAGGTGATCACCGAGGTGCTCGCCGGGGAGCGTTCGTCGACCGCGTCGATCAGCTCACCGAGCCTCGGGTCGTCGTGCAGGCCGGAGACCAGGATCGCCACGTTGCGGGCCTCCTGGCTGGCATTGGCCATCGCGCGCTCCTCGGCCATGCTCCGCACCAGCAGGCACAGCGGGATCACGAAGGCCAGGACCACAGCCGACGTCGTGGCCAGCACCAGCAGCGCCAGCCGTCTCCTCATCCGTCGCCGCCGTTCGGGCGCGGCGCGACCATGCGGACGCCGACGCCGCGGACCGTGTGCAGGTACCTCGGTTCGGCCGCCGTCTCGCCGAGCTTGCGCCGCAACCAGGACAGGTGCACGTCCACGGTGCGCTCGCCGCCGCCGTAGCCCTGCTGCCACACCTCGGCGAGCAGCTCGCGCTTGGTGATCACCTCACCGACGCGCGAGGCGAGCACCAGGAGCAGGTCGAACTCCTTGCGGGACAGCTCCAGCGCCCTGTCGTCGAGGGACGCGGTGCGGGTCCGTGGGTCGATCGACAGCCCGCCGACGACGATCGGCTGGGCGTCTCCCGGCGCGGTGCCACCGCGGCGCAGGATCGCCCGGATGCGGGCGTCGATCTGCGGCAGGCTGAAGGGCTTGCTCACGAAGTCGTCGGCGCCGGCGTCGAGCGCCTTGACCAGCGCCTCGTCGTCGTCGCGCGCGGTGATCACGATGATCGGTGTCGCGTCGACCGCCCGGATCATCGAGATCACCTGCAGGCCGTCCACGTCGGGCAGACCGAGGTCGAGCAGCACCACGTCGGGGCGCGCGCTGAGCAGCAGCTCCAGGCCGTTGAGGCCGGCCGTCGCGAGCGTGACCGCGTGGCCCCGCTCGGTGAGGCCGCGGGACAACGCGCCGCGGATGGCGGTGTCGTCCTCGACGACCAGGATGCTGGTCATGGGTCGAACGCTACGCCTGCACGGATGGCTCGGACGCGTGCGACAGTGGGGACGTGCGTCGGTCCGTTCTCGTGGCCGTCATCGCGTGGCTCGGGGTCGTGATCGCCGGCTCGACGATGACGTGGGCCACCATCAACACCGCGGGGCAGGAGGTGCTGTCCCCGCGCAGCGTGCCGACCCCGACCACGAGTGGCGCACCCATGCCGGTGCGCGATCCGGCCACCTTGCGGCCGAGCCCGTCGGGTTCGGAGTCCGCCGAGTCGCGCCCGCGTCGTACCCCTTCGCCGAGCCCGGAGGAGGAGGCGAGCCGCAGTCCGGAAGGCGAGCGGTCACCTGCACCGTCCCCGGCCCGGACGGCGGCCCCACCACCGGCACCCGCCCCTGCTCCGGCCCCGCCCGCCCCGGCCACCCGGGCGTTCACGTGGCAGGGCGCCGCCGGGTCGGTCACCGTCGTGTGTGACGGGTCGACGATCTCGCTGCAGGCGGCGAGCCCGGCCAACGGCTACTCGGTGGACGTCCGCGAGGGCGGGCCCGAGGAGGTCGACGTGCGCCTGGAGGCCGAGGACGAGGAGGCCGACGTCGAGGCGGAGTGCGAAGCCGGCCAGGCGGTCTTCGACGTCAGCACCTAGGCCCGGCCACGTCGAGCAGCCGCTCGCACTCGGCGACCAGCCGGGACCGCAGCGGGGCGCCGCGCTTGGCGAACTCCCGCTGCGCCGCGACGTACTCCTGCTTGCCCGCCGGGGTCTCGACCCGGACCGGGGAGTAGCCGAGCCCGGAGAGGTCGTACGGCGACGCCCGCATGTCGAGCACCCGGATGTCGCGGGCGAGCGCGAAGCAGTCGGTGACCAGCTCCGAGGGCACCATCGGGGTCAGCCGGTAAGCGTGCTTGTAGAGGTCCATCCCGGCATGGAGGCACCCGGGCTGCTCGAAGTCCGCACGGTCGTCACGGCCCGGCCGCAGCGTGTTGAACGGCCGTGCCTCGTCGGTGAAGAACCGGAACGCGTCAAAGTGCGAGCAGGCGATCCGGTGGCCCTCGACCACCTCGTCGGTGCCCGTGCCGCCGAGCCGCAGCGGCCACGTCGCGTGCCGCACGTCGTCCTGCTCGAGCCGGTAGACCATCGCCCACTCGTGCATCCCGAAGCAGCCGAGCTGGGGCGGGCGCGCGGCCGTGGCGCGCAGCAACCGGAGCAGCGTCGCGAGCAGCACCTGCTGGGACGCGACGTGGTCGTCGGACACGGTCAGCCCGGCGAGTGATCCCCTCGTGACCCGCACGTAGCCCTTGAGCCCCGCGTACTCCTCGGCCTCACGGCCCGTCAGCAGCTCGCCGTACCCGGGGTGCCAACGCCGCAACGCGGCCGGCCGCTGCGAGTAGTAGGTGAACAGGAAGTCCTCGACCGGGTGCGCCGCACCGCGTTGCCGACGCTCGAGGTGCGGGGCGACCCAGGCGTCGACGCGTCGCCGGTGCGCGTCGCGCCGCGCGATCCAGGCGGGTGTCGTGAGGGCCTCCACGGCATCGAGGGTAGATGCGAGGAGGGTGCCGCTCCGCCGGTAGGCTCGGGGAGTGCGTATCGCGAGGTTCACGACCGGAGAAGATCCCCAGTACGGCGTGGTGACGGGGGACGTCGACGAGCTCGGCATCCCCGCCGACGACACCGTCCTGGTCGCCCTCGCGGGCGACCCGCTCTATGTAGGGGTCCAGCTCACCGACAAGGAGATCCCGCTCTCCGAGGTTCGCCTGCTCGCGCCGGTCCTGCCACGCAGCAAGGTGGTCGGCATCGGCCGCAACTACGCAGCCCACGCGGCCGAGCTGGGCAACGAGGTGCCCGACGAGCCGATGATGTTCATGAAGCCCAACACCTCCGTGGTCGGCCCCGGCGACCCGGTGTTCTACCCCCGCCAGTCCGCCGACGTGCACTACGAGGGCGAGCTCGCGGTGGTCATCGGCCGCATCTGCCGCGACGTGGCGCCCGACCGCGTCGGCGAGGTCGTCTACGGCTACACCGTCGGCAACGACGTGACCGCCCGCGACCTGCAGAAGAAGGACGTCCAGTTCACGCGGGCCAAGGGATTCGACTCGTTCTGCCCGCTCGGACCCTGGATCGAGACCGGTCATGAGGGCTTCGACCCCGGCGACCTCAGGCTGACCACGCACCTCAACGGCGACATCGTCCAGGACGGCACCACCAAGGACATGATCTTCGACGTGCCGAGCCTCGTCTCGCACGTCTCCTCGGTCATGACGCTGCTGCCCGGCGACGTGATCCTCACCGGCACCCCGGAGGGTGTCGGACCCATGAACGTCGGCGACGAGGTCGAGGTGACCGTCGCCGGCATCGGCTCCCTGACCAACAAGGTGGTTTCCCGTGACTAGCGACAACCCCGCCCCGGCCACGGCCGTGCGGGTCCGCATGGCGCCCTCCCCGACCGGCAGCCCGCACGTCGGCCTGGTGCGCACGGCGCTCTACAACTGGGCGTTCGCGCGTCACCACGGCGGCACCTTCGTGTTCCGGATCGAGGACACCGACGCCGCGCGCAACACCCAGGAGTCCTACGACGCGCTGCTCGACCTGTTCCGGTGGCTGGGGCTCGACTGGGACGAGGGCCCCGAGGTCGGTGGCGCCTATGCGCCGTACCTCCAGTCCGAGCGCTTCGACATCTACGCCGACGTGGCGACCAGGCTGCTCGACGCGGGTCACGCGTACCACTGCTACTGCTCGTCCGACGAGCTCGACCAGCGCAACGAGAAGGCCCGCTCGGAGGGCCGGACGCCCGGCTACGACGGCCACTGCCGCGGCCTCTCCGACGAGCAGAGGGCCGCCTTCGAGGCCGAGGGCCGCAAGCCGGTGCTGCGGTTCCGGATGCCCGACCGGGCGATCACGTTCACCGACCTGGTGCGCGGCGACATCACGTTCCAGGCCGAGCACGTGCCCGACTACGTCCTGGTGCGCGGCAACGGCCACCCGCTCTACACCCTAGTGTCGCCGGTCGACGACGCGCTGATGGACATCACCCACGTGCTCCGTGGTGAGGACCTGCTGTCCTCGACGCCGCGCCAGATCGCGCTGCACGCCGCGCTCGCCGAGATCGGTGTCGGCGGCGGTCGGATGCCGGAGTTCGGGCACCTGCCCTACGTCATGGGGCAGGGCAACAAGAAGCTGTCCAAGCGCGACCCGGAGGCCAACGCCCTCGGCTACCGCGACGCGGGCTTCCTGCCCGAGGGCCTGCTCAACTACGTGGCGCTGCTCGGCTGGGCGATCGCGGACGACCGAGACGTCTTCACCGTCGACGAGATGGTGCAGGCGTTCGAGATCGGGCGCGTCAACCCCAACCCCGCGCGGTTCGACCTGAAGAAGTGCGAGGCGATCAACGCCTCACACATGCGGCTGCTCTCCGCCGAGGAGGTCGCCACCCGGATGGTGCCCTACCTGCAGGCCGCCGAGCTCGTCGCCGACCCGCCGACCGAGCAGCAGCAGGCGGTGCTGCGCGCGGCCGTCCCGCTGGTGCACGAGCGCATCGGCAAGCTGACCGAGGCCGTCGACATGCTGGGCTTCCTGCTCGTGGAGGAGCCGCAGTTCACGCGCGACCCGGGAGACGTGGAGAAGCTGTTCGACGAGGACGGCCGCGGCGTGGTGAAGGCCGCGCACGACGCACTGGCGTCGCTGGACGAGTGGACCACCGAGGCGATCGACGCCGCCCTCCGGCAGGCCCTCGTGGAGGAGCTCGGGCTCAAGCCGCGCCACGCGTTCGGGCCGGTGCGGGTCGCGGTGACGGGGAGCCGGGTCTCCCCGCCGCTGTTCGAGTCGTTGGAGCTGCTCGGTCGCGAGCGGTCGCTCGCGCGGCTGAGCAGCGCGCAGGCCGGCTGAGAGACGAGGACCAACGGGGATGACGGACCAGCAGACACCGGGCGGGCCCGCGGCATGGCCGCCGCCGCAGCAGCTTCCGCCGGCTCCGTCGTACCCGGCGTACCCGACGTTCCCGCACGCCGAGCCGCAGCCCTACCACCAGATGCTTCGCACCTGGAGCTATGCGTGGTGGAAGCCGGTGGTCGGCACGATCGCTCTGTTCGTCGGGTTCTTCCTGGTGGCACCGCTGCTGCTGCTGCCGATCGTGCTGGTCGGGGTGATGCCCGAGGAGGGCGACTACCTCGAGAACCTCGTGAACGCCCTGACGTTCGAGTCGATCGAGCCGGTCACACTGCTCTACCTCAACCTCACGCTCGGGTCGATCATCCTGATCACGTGGGCGATCCATCGCGTGGTGCACCGGCTGCGGCCGCGCTGGCTGAGCTCCGTGGTGCCCAAGCTCCGCTGGAAGTTCCTCTGGGTCTGCATGGCGCTCTCGGTGGCGGCCCTCGTCGCCCAGGTCGTCGTCGGGCAGCTGGTGCCGGGGGAGAACGAGGCCGACCTGAGCGGCGCGGTCAACGACTTCACCGCCACGACCGCGGTGCTCGCGCTCATCGTGTTGCTCACCACGCCGCTGCAGGCGGCTGGTGAGGAGTACGCCTTCCGTGGGTACCTGACGCAGGCGGTCGGCTCCCTCACCCGGAACGTGTGGCTGGCGGTGCTCGTGCCCGCCCTCATCTTCGCGCTCGTGCACGGCGCCCAGAACGTCCCGCTCTTCTTCGACCGCTTTATGTTCGGTCTCATCGCGGGCTGGCTGGTGATCCGCACCGGTGGCCTCGAGGCCGGTATCGCGCTGCACGTGCTGAACAACCTGCTGGCGTTCGGCTTCGCCCTCACCTTCGGCGACATCACCGACTCGCTGACGGTCTCCGAGGTGTCGTGGTGGAACATCCCGCTCACCCTCACCCAGTCGGGTGTGTACGCCGTGCTGGTGGTGCTGGTGGCGCGACGGATGGGCCTGCAGACCCGCACCCGACCGCCCGAGACGGAGCAGCCGCAGCCGCCCGCGACCCTGCCCGCGTGAGGGCTGTGTGAGGGCCCTCACCCGGCCGCTCCCCTTTTGGTGGCGGCCGACCCGCACGTGTATCCTCGTCCGGGCTTCGCAAGGAGCTCATCCCATGGGGTATGGGGTAATTGGCAGCCCGACTGGTTCTGGTCCAGTTAGTCTAGGTTCGAGTCCTAGTACCCCAGCGATTTGGCCGGATCTCTCGCTACCGCTAGAGTTTCGTCCGCTTCAGGCCCCCGTTGTGTAGTGGCCTAGCACGCCGCCCTCTCAAGGCGGTAGCGCGGGTTCGAATCCCGTCGGGGGTACCCATTCGAGAGGGGCCCTGTCCAGCGGAAACGTTGGGCGGGGCCCCTTTCTGCATTTCCCTCGTGCCAGGTGGAGACCGCCAGGGGCGGCGGGCCGTCCGCAACGGGTGATCCGTGGAGGCTCCGACTTGGCTAGCGTGCCAGCGTCCTAGCAGTGCCGCCCGCTGTCGCAGGAGAGCCTGTGTCCCCCTCAGATCAAAGCCCATCCGTCTCCACCGCCGAGCTGGCCGAGCAGCTGGCGAATCCGACTGACGACGAGGTCGCCGTCGTGGATGCCTGGTGGCGGGCGAACAACTACCTCACGGTCGGGCAGATCTATCTCCTGGCGAACCCGTTGCTGCGGGAGCAGCTGGTCTCCGAACACATCAAGCCCCGCCTGTTGGGCCACTGGGGCACCAGCCCGGGGCTGTCGCTGATCTATGCCCACGCATCGCGGCTGATCCAGCGGACGGACCAGGAGATGATCTACCTCGCGGGTCCTGGGCACGGCGGGCCGGCGCTGGTGGCGGCGGCGTACCTGGAGGGGACCTACAGCGAGATCTACCCCGGTGTCTCCCTGGACGAGGACGGCCTGCGTCGGCTCTTCCGGCAGTTCTCGGCTCCCGGTGGGATCCCGAGCCACGTCTCCGTGCCGACGCCCGGCTCGATCCACGAGGGCGGCGAGCTCGGCTACGCACTCGTGCACGCATTCGGCGCGGTGATGGACAACCCGGGTCTGATCGCGCTCACGGTGGTCGGCGACGGCGAGGCGGAGACCGGCCCGCTGGAGGGGTCCTGGAAGGGCATCTCGTTCCTCAACCCGGCGCGGGACGGGGCGGTGCTGCCGATCCTGCACCTGAACGGCGCCAAGATCGCCGGACCCACCGTGCTCGCACGCAAGGATCCTTCCGAGGTCCGGTCCCTGTTCGAGGGCCACGGCTACGACGTCATCGAGGTCGAGGGCGACGACCTGCCCGGGATGCACCACCGGTTCGCCGCTGCACTCGCCGGCGCCTGGGCGTCCATCCGCACCATCCAGGACTCCGCACGCGGTGGCGACTGGGACGGCACGCGCCCGCGTTGGCCACTGATCGTGCTCCGCACGCCGAAGGGCTGGACCGGCCCGGACGTCGTAGACGGCGTGCAGGTATCCGGCACGTGGCGCGCACACCAGGTGCCGCTCTCAGGCGTACGCGGGAACGACGCGCACCTGCGGGTGCTGGAGGACTGGATGCGCTCATACCGGCCGGAGGAACTGTTCGACGACGAGGGTGCGCCTGTCGAGCTGGTGCGGAGAGCCAACCCCGAGGGGGAGCTGCGGATGAGCGCGAGTCCCCACGCCAACGGCGGCCTGCTCACCCGGGACCTGGACCTCCCCGACTTCCGCAAGTACGCCATCGACGTGTCCGCGCCGGGGACGGACCGGGCCGAGTCGACCCGCAAGCTGGGGGAGCTGATGCGGGACATCTACCAGGACAACCCGGACCGGTTCCGCCTCTTCTGCCCCGACGAGACGAACAGCAACAGGCTGGGCGCGGTCTTCGAGGTCTCCGACCGCGCGTTCGCCGAGCGCGTGACCGAGGACGACGTCGCGATCTCCCGAGACGGTCGCGTCATGGAGGTGCTTTCTGAGCACAACTGCCACGGCTGGCTGGAGGGTTACACCCTGACCGGACGGCACGGCTGGTTCGCCACCTACGAGGCATTCGCGATGGTGTCCGCCTCGCAGACCATCCAGCACAGCAAGTGGCTTCAGGAGGCCGACCACCTGCCTTGGCGGACCAAGATCCCCAGCCTGAACATCCTGCTCACCTCGACCGCCTGGCGAAACGACCACAACGGGTTCAGCCACCAAGGACCGGGCCTGATCCAGAACGCCATCACCCAGCGCGGCAACGTCTGCCGGGTCTACCTGCCGCCCGACGCCAACTGCCTGCTCTCGGTCGCCGACCACTGCCTGAGGTCCCGCTCCTACGTCAACCTGGTGGTGATCGACAAGCAGCCGCAGCTGCAGTGGCTCACCATCGACAAGGCGATCGAGCACTGCGCCCGGGGCGCCAGCGTGTGGGAGTGGGCCGGCACCGATGACGGCTCCGGCGAGCCCGACATCGTGCTCGCCTGCGCCGGCGACGTGGTCACCATGGAGACGGTCGCCGCGGCCCGGATCCTGCGCGACCGGCTGCCCGGGCTACGAACCCGGGTCGTGAACGTCGTGAACCTGATGACGCTGCCCCGGCGCAAGGACCACCCGCACGGCATGGACGAGACCCTGTTCAAGGAGCTCTTCACCGACCACGTCGACGTGGTCTTCGCGTTCCACGGCTACCCGGGCGCGATCCACCAGCTGGTGCACGGACGACCCGATGCCGACCGGTTCCGGGTACGGGGTTTCGTCGAGGAGGGCACCACCACGACGCCGTTCGACATGGTGGTTCGGAACCGCGCATCGCGCTATCACCTGGTGATGGACGCCATCAACAACGCCCGGCGGACTCCCACCGGAGCGAGCGAGCTGAAGGCCTGGTGCGAGCAACGCCTGGCGGAGCACCGGGCCTACGTCGTGGAGCACCTCGAGGACATGCCCGAGGTGCGTGACTGGGTGCTCGGCGACTGGGCCGTGACGGGCTGACCCGCCGGAGTCGGCGCCGGAGGAGGAGTCGGTCTGGGGCCTCGGCAACCGCAGGCAACGGTCGAGCCCGTCGAGACCATGTCCGATTTCCGCGAGTAATGGTCGGTGCCATCGGCGATGCTTGGGGCATGGACATCGAGGACACCGAGGCCTGCTACCGGGCGGTGAAGAGCCGTGACCGCAGATTCGACGGCGTCTTCTACACCGGGGTGACGTCGACGGGCATCTACTGCCGGCCCTCCTGCCCGGCGATCACGCCGCAGCGGCGCAACGTCACGTTCCACCGCACCGCCGCCGCGGCACAGGCCGCGGGCTTCCGCGCCTGCAAGCGCTGCCTGCCGGACGCCACTCCCGGCTCGCCGGACTGGGACGTCGCCGCCGACGCCGCCGGACGGGCGATGCGGCTGATCTCCGACGGCGTCGTCGAGCGCGAAGGCGTCGAGGGCCTGGCGCGCCGGGTCGGCTACACCTCCCGCCACCTCAACCGGCTCCTCGTCTCCGAGCTCGGCGCTGGGCCGCTGGCACTGGCGCGCGCCAAGCGGGCCCAGACCGCGCGGGTGCTCGTGGAGACCACGACGATGACGCTCGCCGACGTCGCGTTCGCGGCCGGCTTCTCCAGCGTCCGGCAGTTCAACGACACCGTCCGCGAGGTGTACGCCGCGTCGCCGAGCGAGCTTCGGTCCCGGCGCGCTCGAGCCGCCACGACGACCCCCGGCCGGCTCGAGCTGCGGCTGGCCGTCCGCGCGCCGTACGCCGCGGCGGAGATGCTCGCCTTCCTCGCGGCCCACTCGGTCGCCGGTGTCGAGTCGTGGGGTCCGGGCTGGTACGCCCGCACGCTGCGGCTGCCGCACGGTGCCGGCCACGTCGTCCTCGAGCTCGACGACGGGGTCGCCGACCGTGGTCACGTGCGCTGCCGGCTGCGGGTCGAGGACCTGAGGGACGTCTCCGCCGCCGTCGAGCGGTGCCGCCGGCTCCTCGACGCCGACTGCGACCCGCTCACCGTCGAGGACGCGCTCGCCGACGACCCGCTGCTGGCCCGTCTGGTGCGGACCCGCCCGGGGCTGCGGGTGCCCGGGCACGTCGACGGTGCCGAGGTCGCGATCCGCACCGTGATCGGGCAGCAGGTGTCGGTGGCCGCCGCCAACACCGTCACCGCCCGTCTGGTCGCCGGTCACGGCGAGCCCTATGGCGACGCCGGTGAGCGGCTGTTCCCGACCCCCGACCTGCTCGCCGAGACCGACCCGGCGACACTGCCGATGCCGCGCTCGCGCGGGCGCGCGCTGGTCCGGCTGTGCCGGGCGCTCGCCGACGGCGAC
The DNA here is from genome assembly GCF_035697785.1 of Nocardioides sp. Lineage (GTDB taxonomy): Bacteria > Actinomycetota > Actinomycetes > Propionibacteriales > Nocardioidaceae > Nocardioides_B. Next base: position 32,359 of record NZ_DASSCL010000131.1, on the reverse strand, counting down.
ATCCCGCTCGACCGCGGCACGGACCGCTCCGAGGTCCGGCACCGGCTGCTCGCGCTGCCCGGCATCGGGCCGTGGACCGCCGACTACATCGCGCTGCGGGCGCTCGGCCATCCGGACGTGTTCCTGCCCACCGACGTAGGCGTCCGCAACGCCCTGGCCGGGCTCGGGGAGCCGGCTACGGACGTGGCCGCGCGCACGGAGGCGTGGGCCCCGTGGCGCTCCTACGCGCTCATGCATCTCTGGTCGTCGCTAGCCGTGCTCAGCCCCGACCGCGTTCTGTCACTACGCTCGACCACGAAGGAGTTGTGAGCACCATGTGGACCTCAGTCGAGTCGCCCGTCGGCCCGTTGAAGATCGTCGCCCACCAGGATGCGGTCACCGCGATCGAGTTCAGCGGCGACCCCGGACCGGGCGTCTCGCCGCACACGTCGGCGAGCATCGCCGCGGCCCGGTCGGCGGGACGGCCGGTGGGGGAGCGCGTCGACGACGACCCGTTGCTCGCCGAGACCGCCCGGCAGTTGGCTGCATACTTCGCCCGCGACCTCAAGGAGTTCGACCTCCCGGTCCGCCCCGAGGGCTCGGACTTCCAGCAGCGCGTGTGGGCACAGCTCCAGCTGATCGGTTACGGCGAGACCGCGTCGTACGGCGAGATCGCCCGACGTCTCGGGATGACCAACGCGGCCTCCCGCGCCGTCGGCCTGGCCAACGGCCGCAACCCGATCCCGATCGTGATCCCGTGCCACCGCGTCGTCGGGTCCAACGGCACCCTCACCGGTTACGCCGGCGGCCTGGAGCGCAAGCAGCTGCTCCTCACCCTCGAGCAGGACGCCCTCTTCTGAGCAAGCCCTACCGGGCTCTCCGCCGAGGAGTCAGAAAATCAGCCTCCTCACCGGCGTGTCATGACTTGCGTGACCCCTCGCTGAGCCGGGCGGACGCGTCCTCCTGCGCCATCCGGCGCAGCAGGACCAGCACCGGTTCGAGCAGGAGGGTGCCGACGACGGCGTGCTCGGCGCCGGCCACCCGGTCCTCGCGACCGACCGCGGCGACGTCGCGCTCGGCCACGGCCTGGGCGGCGTCGGCGTAGTCGTCGAGGAGATCGTCGCTCGCGGCGTGGTCGAGCCCGGCGAGGGCGTCGAGGGCGCGGGCCAGCGCGAGGCGGTGCGGGTTGGGCTCATACAGCTGCCAGCCGCGCCGGGCGACCAGTGCGTCGACCTGAGCCAGCGCCATGGGGGAGGCGTCGCCCCTGCCGGCCGAGAGCCGGTGGTGCACGCTGCCCATCGCCTGGTGGAAGGACCGGCTGTCGTCGTCGACCATGGCGAGCACCGCACGGACCGCGTCGAGGCGCAGCCCCGCGACCTCGGTCAGGGCCCGGATCAGCCGCAGCCGCTTGACGTGGCTGTCGTCGTACCGGGCGCGGGTCGCGCCGGTCGCCTCGCCGGGCGGCAGCAGTCCCTCCCGCAGGTAGAACTTCACGGTCGCCACCGGCAGGCCGCTCGCGGCGGCCAGGTCCGACATCCACATGGAAAGCATCTTGACATTGGATAGTGCTGATCTCCAATATTGGAGAGTGATGCTATCCAAGGTTGAACGGCTGCCCGAGGCGGTCGGAAGGGTCGGCCACCACGGAACCGGCCGAGTCGTCCGGCATGTCGTGGTGATCGGCGACTCGGTCGCCGCCGGTGTCGGGGTCGCGCACGGTGAGGACACCGTGGCCGGCTGCCTGGCGCGGGCCCTCGCGGCCCCGGCCGCGACGTGGGCCATCCATGCCCGGGGCGGCCTCGACGCCCGCGGCGTCCGGGGCCTGCTCGACGGCCCGGGCGTCATGGACGACCTGGCCGCGGCCGACGTCGTGGTGCTGTCGGTGGGGGTCAACGATCTCAAGGCGGCCCACGGCCTGGGCCGCTGGCGCACCGACCTCGACGAGCTGCTCGGCAGCCTGGTGTGGGCCGCGCCGGGCGCCGTCGTAGTGCTGCTCGGGATGCCGCCCGTGGCGACGTTCCCGGCGCTGCCCCGGCGGCTGCGCGGCCTGCTCGGTGCACGTGCCGCGCACATGGACGAGGTCGGCATCGACACCGCACGCCGGTACGGCGTACGCCACCTGCCGCTGGGCGCGGACCTGTTGGAGACCGCCGACGCGTTCGCCGCCGACGGCTTCCACCCGTCCGCCCGCGCGCACTCGCGACTGGCCGAGCTCGTCGTCGAGCTGCTGGACGAACACGCGAAAGGAGAAGCGGATGCTGTCGGATGAGTCTCGGGTGCTGGCGGGCGTGCTCCTGCTCGCGCTCGTCACCGTGGAGATCGGTGGGATGTACATGGTGAAGCTGGTGCGCGGCAAGGCGCCCGCGACGCCGTTCCAGATGTCGTTCGCGCGGGCGGGCCACGCCCACGCCGGCGTGCTGCTGATCCTCGCACTGGTCTGCCAGGTGCTGGTGGACTCGACGAGCCAGACCGGCTTCTGGGACTGGGTGTCCCGGTCGGGAGTCGCGGTCTCGGCACTGCTGATGCCAGGCGGCTTCTTCTTCTCCTCGATGGGTGCCGGCCGCGAGCAGCCCAACAAGCTGATCGCCCTGGTCTTCGCCGGCGCGGCTGTGCTCGCGGTGTCGCTGACGAGCCTGGGAGTCGGTCTGCTGACGGCAGGGTGAGCGTGCCCCGGTGGGGCTGAGTTTGTGACTCCTCGCCGGTGCTACTCGGCGGCGCGGCGGAGGCTCTCGGAGAGGCGCTCGGCGGCCGCGAGGACCGCGGGAGCGTGCATGCGGCCGGGCTGGCGGGACAGCCGCTCGAGCGGGCCGGACACCGAGACGGCGGCGATGATCTTGCCGGACGGGGAGCGCACCGGCGCCGACACGGAGGCCACGCCCTGCTCGCGCTCGCCGACGGACTGGGCCCAACCGCGGCGGCGGATGCCGGACAGCGCAGTCGCGGAGAAGGCGGCGTTCTGCAGGCCGCGGTGCATCCGCTCGGGGTCCTCCCAAGCGAGCAGCACCTGGGCGGCGGAGCCGGCGCGCATCGTCAGCTGCGAGCCCACCGGGATCGTGTCGCGAAGGCCCGAGGGACGCTCGGCGGCCGCCACGCAGACGCGGTAGTCGCCCTGGCGGCGCCACAGCTGCGCGGACTCGCCGGTGATGTCCCGCAGCCGTGCCAGCACCGGGCCGGCCGCGGCCAGCAGCCGGTCCTCACCCGCGGCCGCGGAGAGCTCGGAAAGGCGCGGTCCCAATACGAAGCGGCCCTGCATGTCGCGGGCCACCAGCCGGTGGTGCTCGAGCGCCACCGCGAGCCGGTGGGCGGTCGGACGGGCCAGGCCGGTGCCCGCCACCAGACCGGCCAGGGTGGCGGGTCCGGACTCCAGTGCCGACAGAACGAGGGCGGCCTTGTCGAGCACGCCTACTCCGCTAGAGTTGTCCATACTCTGATAATGGCGTCTCGTATACTGGAAAGCAAGTCAGGATCGGTGTCACGATGAGGCGGTCGGAAAGACGGACGAAGGAGAGCTGAGATGGGCAGGACCCTGTCGGAGAAGGTGTGGGACGAGCATGTCGTCCGGACGGCCGAGGGAGAGCCCGACCTTCTCTTCATCGACCTGCACCTGATCCACGAGGTCACCTCGCCCCAGGCGTTCGAGGGCCTCCGGCTGGCCGGTCGCAAGGTGCGTCGTCCCGACCTCACCCTGGCCACCGAGGACCACAACGTCCCGACTCTCGACATCGACAAGCCGATCGCCGACCCGGTGTCCCGCACCCAGGTCGAGACGCTGCGCAAGAACGCCGCGGAGTTCGGTGTCCGGCTGCACCCGCTCGGTGACGTCGAGCAGGGCATCGTGCACGTCGTCGGCCCGCAGCTCGGGCTCACCCAGCCCGGCATGACGATCGTCTGTGGTGACTCGCACACGTCCACGCACGGTGCGTTCGGCGCGATCGCGTTCGGCATCGGTACGTCGGAGGTGGAGCACGTGCTCGCCACCCAGACTCTGCCCCAGTCGCGCCCGAAGACGATGTCCGTCACCGTCAACGGATCGCTGCCCGCCGGTGTCACCGCGAAGGACCTGGTGCTCACGCTCATCGCGCACACCGGCACCGGTGGCGGTCAGGGCTACATCGTCGAGTACCGCGGCAGCGCCATCGAGGAGCTCTCGATGGAGGCCCGCATGACGATCTGCAACATGTCGATCGAGTGGGGCGCCAAGGCCGGGCTGATCGCACCCGACCAGACGACCTTCGACTACATCGAGGGACGTCCCGAGGCCCCGAAGGGCGCCGACTGGGACGCGGCCGTGGCCCATTGGAAGACACTGGTCAGCGACGACGACGCCGTGTTCGACAAGGAGATCGTGCTGGACGCGTCGGAGATGGCGCCGTTCGTCACCTGGGGCACCAACCCCGGCCAGGGCGTCCCGCTGAGCGCGAGCGTTCCGCGCCCCGAGGACTTCGAGAGCGAGGGCGACAAGATCGCCGCCGAGAAGGCCCTCGAGTACATGGGCCTCGCCGCCGGCACCCCGATGCGCGAGGTGCGCGTCGACACCGTGTTCGTGGGGTCGTGCACCAACGGCCGGATCGAGGACCTGCGCGCCGCGGCCGACGTGATCAAGGGTCGCCAAGTCGCCACCGGCACGCGGCTCCTCGTCGTACCGGGATCGGTGCGCGTCCGACTGCAGGCCGAGGAGGAAGGGCTCGACGTTGTCTTCAAGGAGGCCGGTGGCGAGTGGCGCGGGGCCGGTTGTTCCATGTGCCTGGGCATGAACCCCGACCAGCTCGCGCCGCAGGAACGCAGCGCGTCGACGTCCAACCGCAACTTCGAGGGACGCCAGGGCAAGGGCGGCCGCACGCACCTCGTGTCGCCGCTCGTCGCGGCCGCGACCGCCGTCACCGGCACGCTCTCGTCACCCGACGACCTGCCCGCGCTCGAGCCCGTCGCGACCAAGGAGTGACCATGGACAAGTTCACCCGTCACGCCGGCACCGGGCTGCCGCTGCGCCGGAGCAACGTCGACACCGACCAGATCATCCCGGCCGTGTACCTCAAACGCGTCACCCGCACCGGCTTCGAGGACGGCCTGTTCGGTGCCTGGCGCAACGACCCGGAGTTCGTGCTCAACAGAGCGGAGCATGCCGGCGCCACCGTGCTCGTCGCCGGCCCCGACTTCGGCACCGGATCCTCGCGCGAGCATGCGGTCTGGGCGTTGATGGACCACGGCTTCAAGGTCGTGATCTCCAGCCGCTTCGCCGACATCTTCCGCGGCAACTCCGGCAAGGCCGGCCTGGTCGCGGCCGAGGTGACCCAGGACGTCCTCGAGCAGCTGTGGAAGCTGATCGAGGCCGACCCCACCACGGAGATCGTCGTCGACCTCGAGAAGCGAACGATCCAGGCCGACGCCCTGACCGCACCCTTCGAGATCGACGACTACACGCGCTGGCGTCTGCTCGAGGGACTCGACGACATCGGCATCACGATGTCGCACGAGGACGCCATCGTCGCGTTCGAGAGCAGCAGGCCGAGCTGGAAGCCGGCGACGCTCTAACCCTTCATTTGGTACGACGGGGCAGGTTTTCCCAAACAAGCAAGGGAAAAGTGGCGTGTGGTGATTGTGGCGAGCCCCGCGAGTGCTTAACGTGCGAGGCAGACGTCGAGCACGGGCTCGACCCCTCCACGTTCACGAAAGGGAAGCCAGTGAACAAGAGTCAGCTGATCGACACCCTCGCCGGCCGCTTCGAAGGCAACCGCAAGCAGGCAGCCCACGCGCTCGAGTCGGTCCTCGACACGATCACCCGCGAGGTCGCCAAGGGCGAGAAGGTCGCCATCACCGGCTTCGGTTCGTTCGAGAAGCGGGTCCGCGACGCGCGCTGGGTGCGCAACCCGCGCACGGGCGAGCGCATCAAGGCGAAGAAGACCGCGGTCCCGAAGTTCAACGCAGGCGCGGACCTGAAGGCCGTGGTGTCCGGCGCCAAGAAGCTGCCGAAGCTCTCGCTCGCCGCCGCCTCGAGCGCGGGCCGGTCGGCGACCGGTGCCGCCAAGAAGGCCACGTCGAAGACCGCGAGCACGGCGAAGAAGGCGCCGGCGAAGAAGACGACGGCCGCCAAGTCGACCGCCAAGAAGGCGCCGGCCAAGAAAACCGCGGCGAAGAAGACCACGGCCAAGAAGGCGCCCGCCAAGAAGAGCACGGCCAAGAAGACGACGGCGAAGAAGACCGCCAAGAAGTCCTGACCTCCGCGTCGCACAACACGACGGGTCGCCCTCCGGGGCGGCCCGTCGTCGTTTCTTCCGGGCCAGGCTAGGCGAGGGTGAGGATCTGCAGCCCCTCGATGCGACGTTCGGCGCCGGCGCCAGAGACCTCGAGCCGCACTCGCTGGCCCGGCCGCAGCAGCCGTAGCCCCGTACCCCGCAAGGCCTCGGCGTCGAAGCTGAGCTCGACCCCGTCGTCGAGGAGGACCGCACCCGCCCGGGTGTTGTCGTCGAACCGCGAGACCGTCGCCTGCATGGGACCGACCCTAGCGCCCGTCAGAACAGGTCGGCCGTGACCCGCGACGTGTGCGGTCCGATGCCCATCCCCAGCGCGGCCGCGAGGTCGTCGGTGGTGTCCACGTCCCTGCGCACACTGTCGATCCCGTCGACGTCGATCTCGCTCGCACCCAGGCCGCGGTGCGCCGCACGCGACCCGGACCCGAAGGCCGGGCGGAAGTCAGCCAGGTCGACCGCGGTGAGCAACGTGGTGCCCACCTCGTCCGCATCGGCGACGAACGCGGCGCCGTCACCCGCGGCGGACAGGGCCCGGTCGAGCTCGGCCGGACGGAGCGACGGAAGGTCGGCACAGAGTGCGGTGGGACGCACCCCCGGCGACCTTCTGACAAGCTCCGCGGCGGCCTGCATCAGCGACGCATTGAGGTCGTCGGTGGTTCCGTCGGGGATGACATCGGCGCCGAGCGTGCGCAGGCTCGCGGCGAGACGATGGTCGTCGGTGACGACCAGCACCACGTCGACGAGCTCCGCCCGCATCGCCGCCTCGACGGTGTCGGCGGCGAACGCCGCGGCGAGGCTGCGTCGTACCTCGTCGCCGAGCCGCCCGAGTCGCGACTTCGCGAACGCAGGCGGCTTGGCGGGGACGATCACACCGAAGCGAGCGTTCGCGGAGGGCACGCTCGCGATCCTCTCACTGGGTGCGCGCGGTGCGGACCACTGGCGAGTAACCTCATCCGCAACCAGGCCCGGCGTGGCCCGACAAGGAGAGTGCTGCGTTGTCCTACCCCCGGAAGCTCCAGGAGCCACGAGGCCTGGCGTTCGGGACCTGCGTTGCCATTGTCGAGCCGCTGGCCCGGCTGCTCACGAAGCGGCGGTGGATCGACGGCACCAAGATCCCCGCGACGGGCGGATGCGTGGTGGTTGCCAACCACGTCTCGCACGTCGACCCGTTCACGTTCGCTCACTTCGTCTACGGCCATGGACGTGTCGTCCGCTTCCTCGCCAAGGCCGAGGTGCTCGACCTCCCGGTCGTGGGGCGGCTGGTTCGCGCCACCGGCCAGATCCCGGTGTACCGGCTCACCACCGAGGCGTCGCAGGCGTTCGCGGCCGCGGTCGAGGCCGTCGAGGAGGGCAAGTGCGTGGTGGTCTACCCGGAGGGGACCATCACCCGAGACCCCGGGCTGTGGCCGATGACCGGCAAGTCCGGCGCGGCCCGGATCGCGCTCGCGTCGGGTGTGCCGGTGATCCCGGCCGCGCAATGGGGGCCGCAGGACATCCTGGCGCCGTACGCCAAGCGGCCGCGGCTGTTCCCGCGCAAGACGATGACCGTCAAGGCCGGCGACCCGGTCCCGCTGGACGACCTCCGGGAGCTCAAGCCGACCCCCGACGTGCTCCACGAGGCCACCGACCGGATCATGGACGCGATCACCCGTCAGCTGGAGGACATCCGGGGCGAGAAGGCTCCGGCGCAGCGGTTCGACCCCCGGGCGCGCGGGGTCAGGCAGATAGGCAACCCCAACGCCCCCGAGCGGCCGCGCGGCCGTCGGCACCGGACAGGAGACAGTGCATGACCAAGGTCGCGGTGATGGGTTCCGGATCGTGGGGTACGGCGTTCTCCGTCGTACTCGCCGACGCGGGCAACGATGTCACCCTGTGGGCGCGCCGCGAGGAGCTCTGCACGACGATCAACGAGAAGCGCGAGAACACCGACTACCTCCCGGGGATCGAGCTGCCCGACACGGTGCGCGCGACGCACGACGCCGAGGAGGCGTTGACCGAGGCGGAGGACGTCTTCTTCGTCGTACCCGCGCAGACCTTCCGGCAGAACCTCCGCGACTGGGTCGACTTCATCCCGGGTGACGCGTTGCTCGTCTCGCTGATGAAGGGTGTCGAGCTCGGCACCCTGCGAAGGATGAGCGAGGTCATCGAGGACGAGACCGGCGCGGACCCGCACCGGATCGGTGTGGTGAGCGGCCCCAACCTGGCCAAGGAGATCGCCCGGCGGGAACCCGCCGCCAGCGTCGTCGCGTGCACCGACGAGGACAACGTCAAGAAGCTGCGGGCGATGTGCCACTCGGCGTCGTTCCGGCCGTACTCCAGCACCGACCTGATCGGTTGCGAGCTGGGCGGCACCTACAAGAACATCATCGCGCTCGCGGTCGGGATGGCGGTCGGGCTGGGCTTCGGCGACAACACCACCGCTTCGGTGATCACGCGTGGCCTCGCCGAGACGGCGCGGCTCTCGGAGCGGCTCGGCGCCGACCCGATGACCCTGATGGGCCTGGCCGGACTCGGCGACCTGGTCGCCACGTGCTCGTCACCGCTGTCGCGCAACCGCACCTTCGGCGAGAAGCTCGGCCAGGGCCTGACGACGGAGGAGATCACCTCGTCGACGCGGCAGGTCGCCGAGGGCGTGAAGTCCTGCTCGTCGCTGCTCGACCTGGCCCGCAGCGTCGACGTCTACGCGCCGATCGTCGAGGCCGTGCATTCGGTCGTCGAGGGCGAGATGACCGCGGCCGACATGCTCACCGCCCTGATCTCCAAGGAAGCCAAGCACGAGCGGGACTGAGACCGTCAGACGGTCAGGTCGTCCAGGGCGGCGGCCAGGTCGTCCCACAGGTCGTCGACGTCCTCGATGCCGACCGACATCCGGACCAGGCCGTCGGGGATCGTGGCCGGCTCGGACTTCCACCGGCGGCGGCGCTCGAACGTCGACTCCACGCCCCCCAGGCTGGTGGCGTGCACCCACAGGCTCGTCTTGCGGGTGAGCAGGTCGGCGGCCGTGGCGCCCTCGGCGAGGACCACGCACACCATTGCCCCGAAGCCGGGGTATCGCACCTCGCCGATGGCCGGGTGCCCCTCCATCCGGCGGACCAGCTCCTGGGCGTTGGCCTGGGCCCGCTCCAGACGCACGTGCAACGTGCGCAGGCCGCGCAGCGCCAGCCACGCCTCGAGGGTGCCGGGCGTGGCGCCGACCATGTCGCGACGGTTCTTCAGCACGCGATAGAGCTCGTCGTCGCGGGTCACCACCGCCCCGAGCAGCACGTCGCTGTGACCGGAGATGAACTTCGTGGCCGAGTGCAGCACGACGTCGGCGTCGAGGCCGAGGGGCTGCTGCAGCAGGGGGGTCGCGAACGTGTTGTCCACGACGACGTACGCGCCGGCCTCGTGGCCGGCGGCGATGATGGCCGGCAGGTCGGCGACCTCCAGCGCGGGGTTGGTCGGCGACTCCACCCACACCAGTGCCGCGTCGGCGCACGCCTTGACCACCGCCTCGGTGTCGGTGATGTCCACCAGCTCGGCGGTGATCCGGCCGCGGGCCTCCAGGTCGGCCAGCTGCATCACGCTGCCGTTGTAGGCGTGCCGCGGTGCCACCACCTTCTTGCCCTGACCTACCAGGTCGAGCAGCGTCGACACGGCCGCCAAGCCGGTCGAGAACGCCAGGCAGCGGCCGCCCTCCAGGGCGCCGAGCGCCTCCTCGAAGGCCGCCCAGGTCGGGTTGCCGTAGCGGCCGTACTCCGTGTCACCGCCCGCGACGTACGTCGACGCCATCGTGATCGGCGCGTTCAGCGGGCTGTCGGGGTCGTGCGCCGGACGGCCGGCGGTGACCGCGATCGTGCCGGGACGGAGCGGGGGCTTCAGCGGCTCGGACATGCGCCCAGCCTACGAGTCCGGCGACGACCGGCGGGTAGGGTCCGTCTGCATGGACGACCTCGCCGCCGCGACCGCTCCCCAGACCCGCAAGCCGCGCATTGCCGTTGTCTTCGGCGGCCGTTCGAGCGAGCACGCGGTGTCCTGCTCGACCGCGGGGAGCGTCCTGCAGGCGATCGACACCGACCGCTACGACGTCGTACCCGTCGGCATCACCCACGAGGGCCGGTGGGTGCTCGAGTCCGGCGACCCGGAGCGCCTCGCGATCACGTCGGCCGACAAGCTGCCCGAGGTGGACGGCTCGCGTGCGCCCGTGGCGCTCGCCAACGACTCCCGCGGCAGCGAGCTGGTCGTCCACGAGCCGAGTGAGGTGCCGCGAACCCTCGGCGAGGTCGACGTGGTGTTCCCGTTGCTGCACGGCCCGTGGGGCGAGGACGGCACCCTGCAGGGCCTGCTGGAGATGGCCGGGGTCCGGTACGTCGGAGCGGGGGTGCTCGCCTCGGCCGTCGGCATGGACAAGCACTACATGAAGGTGGTGTTCCAGGCACACGGCCTGCCCGTGCTGCCCTACACCGTCATCACGCCCCGCGGCTGGGAGGCCGACCGGAGCGCGTGCCACGAGTCGGTGGACTCGCTGGGTTACCCGGTGTTCGTGAAGCCGTGCCGCGGCGGTTCGAGCATCGGGATCAGCAAGGTGCACGACGCGAGCGAGCTCGACGCCGCCGTCGCGGAGGCCCGCCGGCACGACCCGAAGGTGCTGGTCGAGACCGCTGCCGAGGGCGGTCGGGAGATCGAGTGCGGCGTCATCGAGGGCTTCGGCAGCAACCCTCCGGACACCAGCGTCGTCGCCGAGATCACCATCGGCGGTGGGCACGAGTTCTACGACTTCGCCGCGAAGTACCTCCCCGAGGAGCACACCCGCCTCGACGTCCCTGCCGACGTACCCGAGCAGGTCGCCGCCGAGGTGCGCGACCTGTCCGCGCGGGCCTTCGACGCGCTGTCCTGCGAAGGCCTGGCGCGGGTGGACTTCTTCCTGCTGCCCGACGACCGGCTGGTCATCAACGAGATCAACACGATGCCCGGGTTCACGCCGTCGTCTATGTTCCCGCGCATGTGGGCCGCCACCGGCCTCGACTACCCGGCGCTCGTCGACCGCCTGGTGCAGCTCGCGCTGCACCGCGACACCGGTCTGCGCTGACTCGCGCTCGCTCATGAGGCGGCGGCCAAATACCACGGGACCGTGGTAATCCACCCCTTCCCGCAGTGAACTCGCCAGGGAAGGGGCAGATCGCCTGGGGGAGTGCCACGCGCGGCCGGGGTGCGCGGTACGGCGGCGGCCAATTACCACGGGACCGTGGTAATTGGCCCCGGTGTCGACGCCGATCAGCTTGCCCACCCGGTCGGTCACGCTCCTAGCAGCGCTCGACCCGCTCGGTGTGCCGCTTCAGCGCAGGGGCCAGGTCGACCATCGCGTCCGCGGGCGGGAAGTAGTCGGCGGGGATGCGCACCTCGACGTCCGGCGAGCGCCCGATGGTCGTCATCACGATGTCGACGGCCGCACCGGTGATCTGCTCGTCGGGGATGTACCACGCGACTCCGTTGGTGATCTGGCAGGTCGACAGCTCGTCGAAGCCACCGGGGCGTGGCACCCCGCAGCGGAGCACGATCGGCGGGTCGCCCCAGGCGGCCGCGGCCCGGTCGTCCGGCTCCACGGAACGTCGCAGCTCGTCGGCGACCTGGTCGGGGAGGCCGTCGACCAGGTCGGCGCACGCGGCCGCGTCGGCGCCGGACAGCTCGGGGGCGTCGACCTCGACGCTCGTCGTGCAGCCGCAAGCGAGGAGCAGACAGGCCACGGCGCCCGCGTTCGCGAGAACCGGGCGCCGTCGAGGCAAGAGACTGTGCGCGGGCAGCGTCAGATGTGCACGACCGGGCAGGTCAGGGTGCGGGTGATGCCGGCGATGTTCTGCACCTTGGCGACGACGAGCTTGCCGAGCTCGTCGACGTTGCGCGCCTCGGCACGGACGATGACGTCGTAGGGACCGGTGACATCCTCGGCCATCGTGACCCCCTTGACATCGGCGATCTCGGCGGCGACCTCGGCTGCCTTGCCGACGTCGGTCTGGATCAAGATGTAGGCCTGAACCACCATGCTGGTCTCCTGGGGTCTCGAGGTCGGTTGCGCCGTTGCGGGTCAACCTATCGTGCGGCGAGTCCCGGTCGGAACACGATGCAGGCATCGGATTGAATGGGGCGCATGGGCAGCCCCACGATCACCGCGACGACCACCATCGCCGACCTCGGCGAGTTCGGACTCATCGCGGAGCTCGGCCGCCGCTTCGCCCAGGGCGAGCACGTGCTGATCGGACCGGGCGACGATGCGGCGATGGTCGAGATCCCCGGGGGTCGGGTCGTGGTGTCGGCCGACGTGCTCGTGGACACTCGGCACTTCCGGCGCGACTGGGCCTCGGCCGAGGACATCGGCCACCGGGTCGCGGCGGCCAACCTCTCCGACATCAACGCGATGGGCGGTCGCGCGACCGCGCTGACCGTGGCTCTCGCGGCGCCGGCCGACCTGCCGGTGGAGTGGGCGCTCGGGCTGGCTGACGGCATCGCCGCCGAGGCCGCGCTCGTCGGGGCCAGCGTCGTCGGTGGTGACCTCACGGGTGCTGACCAGGTGATGGTGGCCGTGACGGCGCTCGGGTACGTCGACGGCGAACCCGTGCGCCGGTCCGGTGCGCGTCCCGGCGACGTGCTCGCGCTCGCGGGTCGCCAGGGCTGGGCCGCGGGCGGTCTCGCCGTGCTGGCCCGGGGTTTCCGGTCGCCGCGCAAGCTGGTCGATGCCTACCGTCGCCCCGAGCCGCCGTACGCCGCCGGCGCGGAGGCGCTGGCGAATGGGGCGACGTCGATGATCGACGTCTCGGACGGCCTCGTCGCCGACGTCGGGCACATCGCCGAGGCGAGCGGCGTGTGCGTCGACATCACCACGTCCGCGTTCGAGCTGGCCGAGCCGCTGCAGGCGGTCGGGGCCGCGCTCGGGGCCGACCCGATGCGCTTCATCCTCGGCGGCGGCGACGACCACGCCATCGCCGCGACCTTCCCGGCGGGCACGGCACTGCCCGACGGGTGGAAACAGATCGGCACCGTGGGAGCCGGCGAAGGTGTCACCGTCGACGGTGCGGCCCACGAGGGCCCCATCGGACACACGCACTTCTCCTGACGCCAGCGCGCTGTTCCGGCGCACGAAAAAAGCCGCCCCGGAGGGCGGCTTCCTCGTCAGACGGCGGAGGTCAGCGGGTGACCTTGCCGGCCTTCAGGCAGCCGGTGCACACGTTGAGGCGCTTGGGGGCACCGTTGACCGTGGCGCGGACGCGCTGGATGTTCGGGTTGAAGCGACGCTTCGTAATCTTGCGCGACCACGGCCGGTTGTGACCGAAGCCCGGGCGCTTGGCGCAGATGTCACAGACGGCAGCCACCGTGAACTCCTGGGATAGCTAGGCTTTCGAGAACATGAGTGCCCGTCAGGCGTGCACGGGCAACCGCACAAGAGTATCCGATGGCCCCGTTCGGCTCCTAATCGGCGCGGGACGGTTCGGGGCAGGAGAACGCTACCCTGACCCGCGGCGGTGCGCGGGGCCGCCGGCCAGCCGAGGACGACCGAGACAACCCGGGAGGTGCACGTGCCGGACGGCTCCCAGGCCGCGACGATCGACCTGCCGACCGTGCAGCGCTTCGCCGAGCTGGCGCTGGCCGCCCTAGCGGCCGCCCGCGAGGAGATCGACGCCCTCAACGTCTACCCGGTCCCCGACGGCGACACCGGCACCAACATGTTCCTCACCTTCGAGTCGGCCCGCGACGGGCTGCTCACGGCCGAGCCGCGCGACGACCTTCGCGCCGCCCTGGCCGGCTTCGCCCGCGGGGCCCTGCTCGGCGCGCGCGGCAACTCGGGGGTGATCTTCTCCCAGCTCGTGGGCGCGATGGTCAAGCGGCTCTCGGAGGCGGGGCCCGACGACCGCTCCGCACTAGTGTTCGCCGAGGGCCTCGCGCTGGCCAGCGAGGCCGGCTACGCGGCGGTCGGCACGCCCGTCGAGGGCACGATCCTGTCCGTGGCCCGGGCGGCCGCCGGTGCCGCCACGGAGGCCGCCGCGGTCGAGCACCACCGGCTCGGACACGTCATCCTGGCCGCGGCCGACGCGGCGCGCGAGGCCCTCGGACGTACGCCGGATCAGCTCGCCGTGCTCCGCGACGCGGGCGTCGTCGACGCCGGCGGCCGGGCGCTGTGCGTGGTGCTCGACGCCGCCGAGACCGCGGTGACCGGCAAGCGGCCGGTGTCCTCGCCCGTGCCCCTCGGCACGCACGCCATCCCGGTCCCGCTGCCGTCGGGCGACCTCACCGAGGAGGGTCCGGCCTACGAGGTCATGTACCTCCTCGACGCCGAGGACGAGTCGGTCCCGGGGCTGCGCGCGGCCCTCGCGCCGCTCGGCGACTCGCTCGTGGTGGTCGGCGGTGACGGGCTCTGGAACGTCCACGTCCACGTCGACGACGTCGGCGCCGCAGTCGAGGCGGGCATCGCCGCGGGCCGCCCGCACCGGATCCGGGTGACGCACTTCGCCGAGCAGGTCGGGGAGCGTGCCCGCCCCGGCACCGTGGCCCGTCGCGGCCGCAAGGTCGTGGTGGTCGCGGCCGGTGCCGGTCTCGGGAGGCTGTTCGCCGAGGCCGGCGCGGTCGTCGTCGAGGGGGGTCCGGGGCAACGGCCGTCGACCGGGGAGATCCTCGAGACCCTCAACGGCTGCGAGGGCGCCGAGATCGTGCTGCTGCCCAACGACGGTCACAGCATCCCGGCCAGCGAGGCGGCCGCCCAGACCGCCCGCGACGAGCTCGGCGTGCGAGTCGCGGTCATTCCCACCACCGCCCAGGTGCAGGGCCTCGCCGCGATGGCCGTGCACGAGCCCGGGCGCACCTTCGAGCAGGACGTCCTGCAGATGACCGCGGCCGCCAGACACGCCCGGTCCGGCGCGGTCACGGTCGCGGTGCGCCAGGCGATGACCACCGCGGGGCCGTGCGAGCCGGGTGACGTCCTGGGCGCCATCGAGGGCGACTTCACCGTCGTCGGGTCCGACCTGTTCGGCGTCGCCACCGACGTGGTGGAGCGGCTGCTCGGCGGTGGCGGTGAGCTCGTCACGCTCGTCTCCGGGGAGGACGGCGCCGGGCTCGCCGACCGCTGCGCGGCGTACCTCGCCTCCGTCCACCCCACCGTGGACGTGGTCGTCTACGACGGCGGCCAGTCCCGCTACCCGCTCCTCGTGGGTGTCGAGTAGGCCGGGTTCGATGACAGCCATCACCTGGGACTCCAAGCTCTCCGCGGTCGCGGGCTCCGCCGCCTCGAAGATCGAGAAGGCGTTCGGCTACCGCACCGTCGGCGAGCTGCTCGGGCACTACCCGCGGCGGTACGTCGACAAGGGCGGCGTCAGCGACCTCGAGAACCTCACCCTCGACGAGCACATCACCTTCGTCGCCCGGGTGGTCCGGTCGCAGCAGAAGGCCTACCCCGACCGGCGCCGCGGCGGGATGGCCTACCGGCTCGAGGTCGTCGTGGCGACCGAGCACGACCGGCTCGCGCTCACCTTCTTCGACAAGAAGAAGCACCTCGCCGACTGGCGGGCCCGCACGATCGCGGAGGGCAGCACCGGCCTCTTCTCCGGCAAGGTCGGCCGGTTCCGCAACGACTGGCAGCTGACCAACCCGCAGACCAAGATCTTCGGCGCCGGTCACGAGGACGAGGCCGGGCTGGCGCTCGCGGAGTTCGACGCGATGCCGGACCTGCTCACCATCTATCCGGCGACGTCGACGGTGCAGTCCTGGCAGATCCAGGACGCGATCACGCTCGCGCTCCGGATGATCGAGGAGGTCCCCGACGTCCTCCCCGAGGCGGTACGCCGGGAGCACGGGCTGCTCGACGCCCGGCAGGCGCTGGAGTGGATCCACCGGCCGGACAGCTGGGGGGAGAAGGGGGCCGCGGAGAAGCGGCTGCGCTTCGACGAGGCCCTCGTCACCCAGACGGCCCTGGCGCAGCGCCGGGCCGTGCTCGCCGCGCTCGCCGCCGAGCCCCGCACCGGCCGCCCCGGCGGGCTGCTGGACCGCTTCGACGAACGGCTGCCGTTCACGCTCACCGACGGGCAGCAGCAGGTCTCCGCCCAGGTCCTCGACGACCTCGCCGCCGGGCACCCCATGCACCGGCTGCTCCAGGGCGAGGTCGGCTCCGGCAAGACGGTCGTCGCGCTGCGGGCGATGCTGCGGGTGGTCGACTCCGGTGGCCAGGCCGCGCTGCTCGCACCCACCGAGGTGCTCGCCCAGCAGCACCACCGCTCCATCGTCGAGATGCTCGGCGATCTCGCGGCCGGCGGGATGCTCGGCGGCGACGCCGACGGCACCCAGGTCGCGCTGCTGACCGGGTCGATGGGTGCGGCCGCACGCAGGTCCGCCCTGCTCGACGCCGCGTCGGGCACCGCCGGCATCGTGGTCGGCACGCACGCGCTGCTCGAGGACAAGGTGCAGTTCGCCGACCTCGGCCTGGTCGTCGTCGACGAGCAGCACCGGTTCGGTGTCGAGCAGCGCGCCGCGCTCACCGAGAAGGCAGGGGCGACCCCGCCGCACGTGCTGGTGATGACCGCCACTCCGATCCCGCGGACCGTCGCCATGACGGTGTTCGGCGACCTCGAGACCTCGACGCTCGTCGAGCTGCCCCGCGGACGAGCGCCCATCCAGACCAACGTCGTACCGCTGCGCGACCAACCGGGCTGGATCGAACGGGTCTGGGCCCGGCTGCGCGAGGAGGTCGAGGCGGGCCGGCAGTGCTACGTCGTCTGCCCGCGCATCGACGACACGTCGAAGGGGTCCGACGAGGAGACCGCCGCCGCCGACGAGGGCCCGGCCCTGGCCGCGGTGGCCGACATCGCGCCGATGCTAGAGACGGGTGCTCTCGAGGGGCTGCGGGTGGGCGTCATGCACGGAAGGCTCCCGGCCGACGAGAAGGAGCGGACGATGCGGTCCTTCGCCGACGGTGACATCGACGTGCTCGTCTCCACGACGGTGATCGAGGTCGGCGTCGACGTCGGCAACGCCACCGCGATGGTGATCCTCGACGCCGACCGGTTCGGCGTCTCCCAGCTGCACCAGATGCGGGGCCGGGTCGGGCGCGGCGGCCATCCCGGCCTCTGCCTGCTGGTCACCAACGCGGAGGCCGGCACGCCCGCCCGCGAGCGGCTCGCCGCGGTCGCCGCCACCTCTGACGGCTTCGAGCTGTCCCGGCTCGACCTGGAGCAGCGTCGCGAGGGCGACGTGCTCGGTGCCTCGCAGTCGGGGCGCAGGTCGGGCCTCAAGCTGCTCTCGGTGATCCGGCACGAGGAGGTCATCGCGCAGGCGCGTGGCGTGGCCGAGGGCGTCGTCGCCGACGACCCCGCCCTCAGCCGGCACCCGGACCTGCGGCACGCCCTCGAACGGCTGCGCGAGTCCGAGCAGGCCGACTACCTCGAGAAGGCGTGAGCATGACCCGGATCATCGGCGGCACCGCCGGCGGGCGTCGCATCAAGGCGCCGGCGGGGGAGAGCACCAGGCCGACGTCCGACCGGGTCCGTGAGGCGCTGTTCTCCTCCCTGGAGTCGACGCTCGGGTCCCTGACCGGGCTCCGGTTCCTCGACCTGTACGCCGGGTCCGGGGCGATCGGCCTCGAGGCGAGGTCGCGCGGCGCGGGGGTGGTGACCCTCGTCGAGCACGACCGGCGCACGGCGGGACTGATCCGCGACAACATCCGCACCCTCGGGTTCGACGGCGTCGAGGTGCTGACCTCGCACGTGGGCCGGGCCCTCGCCCACCCGCCGCGCACGCCGTACGACATCGTCTTCCTCGACCCGCCCTACCCGCTTCCGGTCGGCGACGTGGAGGCGGATCTCGGCGCGCTCCGCGACCAGGGCTGGCTGGCGGCCGGCGCGCTGGTCGTGGTGGAGCGCTCCAGCCGCGGACCGGGCATCACGTGGCCGCACGGCCTCGCCGGCGGGCGCGAGCGGAAGTACGGCGAGACCATGCTTTGGTACGGTCACGCAGCAGCCGCCGCCACCCCCGACCCACCCCTCTGACCTGCCCACGACAGCAAGGAGCAGCCGTGCGTCGAGCAGCCTGCCCGGGGTCCTTCGACCCGGTGACCAACGGACACATCGACATCATCGCCCGGGCCGCGACACTCTTCGACGAGGTGGTGGTGGCGGTCGGGGTCAACCAGGCGAAGAAGCGCCTGTTCACCCCGGAGGAGCGGATCGGCATGCTGACCGAGTCGTGCGCCGGCTTCTCCAACGTGCGGATCGACAGCTTCGACGGGCTGCTCACCGACTTCTGCCGTCAGCAGGACGTGGTCGCGATCGTGAAGGGACTGCGCGCGGTCAGCGACTTCGACTACGAGCTGCAGATGGCGCAGATGAACTCCAGCCTCGCCGACATCGAGACGGTGTTCGTCCCAACGAGCCCCGAGTACTCCTTCCTGGCCTCGAGCCTGGTCAAGGAGGTGGCCATGTTCGGCGGCGACGTGTCCTCCCTCGTGCCCGACCACGTGCTCCGGGCCCTCACCGATCGACTTGCGGCGAGGCGCTCCGACGTGTGACCTTTCCTAGTCCGTCGTATCGTCGACAGACGGCGCGGGCACTCCCTGGGGAGGGAGCAGGCGCCGGGAGACCCCCGGTGATCGAGAAAGGGACAACGTGGACGTGCACGCCAAGCTCGCCGAGATCCGGCAGCTCGTCGAGGAGGCCCGGTCGATGCCGATGTCGGCCTCGGCCGTCGTCAACCGGGCCGAGCTGCTGGCCCTGATCGACGAGCTCGGCGGCGGGCTGGCCGCCGCGTTCACCGACGCCGACCGGGTCGTGGCCGACCGGGCGTCGGTGGTCGATGACGGCCGCCGCGAGGCCGAGCAGATCCTGGAGCGGGCCCGCGACGAGCGCGAGGCGATCATCTCCGACACCGAGGTCTACCGGGTCGCCAAGCACCAGGCGGACCGGCTGCTCGAGCAGGCCGGCACGGAGGCCGACGAGCTGCGCAAGGAGACCGACGAGTACGTCGACAGCAAGCTCGCCAACTTCGAGATCACGCTCGAGAAGACGATCGACGCCGTCCGGCGCGGACGCGAACGGCTCGCCGGACGCACCGACATGCACGGCATCACCGACGACGAGGTCTCCAAGATCCAGCTCCCCGAGCACCTCGAGGGCGGTTCCTGAGCCTGCCGAAGGGCTCAGCCGCCGGCGGGCGGCCGTCGTTTTGGTCGACCGCGACCGCGTTCGGTACCCTTGACGACGGTTCTGCGTGTCCGCTCGCGGTGATCCCGGGGGTGGCCCACGTGGGACCGATGATCTGTTCTGCCCGATGACGACGAAGGACCCGCTGTGCGTCTCGACCCGAGAGCGCCGCTCGTGCTCGACACTCGCGAGCTCGGCCGCCGCCCGGGGTCGCAACGCAAGCAGACCCTCTCGGCACCGGCGCCGGCAGATCTTGGCATCGAGGTTCTTCGCGTCCCCGAGGGTTCGCCGGTCGACATCGACCTGCGGCTCGAGGCGGTCATGGAGGGCGTTCTCCTGACGGGCACGGCCACGGCCGGCCTCGAAGGGGAGTGCGTGCGGTGCCTGGAGCCGATCCGCGACCGGGTCGAGGTCGAGCTCCAGGAGCTCTTCGTGTACGAGGAGAGCGACACCGCCTCCGACGAGGAGGACGCCGGTGCCAGCCGGCTGGAGGGCGACCTGCTCGACCTCGAGCCACTGCTGCGGGACGCGGTGGTGCTGTCGCTGCCGTTCCAGCCGCTGTGCCAGGACGACTGTCCGGGTCTGTGCACCGAGTGCGGTGCGCGGCTCGCGGACGACCCGGGACACCAGCACGACGAAGCGATCGACCCTCGGTGGGCGGCACTCGTCGAGCTGACGCAAGACGATCAAGCCGGGGACCCGGCCGACAAGAGGAGTGAGTGAAGTGGCTGTTCCGAAGCGGAAGATGTCGCGCAGCAACACGCGTCACCGTCGCTCGCAGTGGAAGGCCGTCGCGCCCTCGCTGGTGAGCTGTGCCAACCCCGCCTGCGGCGCGAAGCACCTGCCGCACCGGGCCTGCCCGGAGTGCGGTCAGTACGGCGCGCGCGCCGACCGCCGCCAGGTCCTCTGACGGCCCTGGTCGCGAGCCAGTCGTGAGCGAGCCGTCGTACGACGACTTGCGCGAGGCGCTCGGCAATCCCTCGTTGGATGCCGAGCTCCTCGAGCGATCCCTCACCCACCGTTCCTACGCCTACGAGAACGGCGGGCTGCCGACCAACGAGCGGCTCGAGTTCCTCGGTGACTCGGTGCTCGGCCTGGTCGTCACCGACCACCTCTTCCGGTCGCACCCCGACCTCTCCGAGGGCCGCCTGGCCAAGCTCCGGGCCGCCGTCGTCAACGCGCGTGCCCTCGCCGACGTCGCCCGCACGATCGGTCTCGGTGAGCACATCAAGCTCGGTCGCGGCGAGGAGACCACGGGTGGCCGCGAGAAGGCGTCGATCCTCTCCGACACCGTCGAGGCCGTGATCGGCGCCGTCTACCTCTCCGACGGCTTCGAGACCGCCGGCGAGGTCGTGCACCGGCTGTTCGACCCGCTCATGGAGACCGCCGCCCGCCTCGGCGCCGGCCTGGACTGGAAGACCAGCCTCCAGGAGCTGTCGGCCGGCCACTCCCTCGGCGTCCCCGAGTACGTCATCGAGGACGAGGGCCCCGACCACGAGAAGACCTTCACCGCGCAGGTCCAGGTCGGCGACGAGCTCTACGGCCACGGCACCGGCCGCTCCAAGAAGGAGGCCGAGCAGCAGGCCGCCGAGACCGCCTACCGCGCGATCGCCGAGCGACACGGCGACGTGCACCCCTCGGCGGCGATGACCGCCGCGGAGTCCACCCCCGCCGCGGGCTGACCTCACCGGTGCCCGAGCTCCCCGAGGTCGAGGTGGTCCGCCGCGGCCTCGACGCGCACGTCGTCGGTCACCTGGTCACGGGCGTCGAGGTCCTGCACCCGCGCCCGGTGCGCCGGCACGTCGCCGGCCCCGACGACTTCGCGGCCCTGGTCACGGGACGGCGGATCCTCGGCGCGCGCCGCCGCGGCAAGTACCTCTGGCTCCCGCTCGACAGCGGCGACGCCGTGCTCGGCCACCTCGGCATGAGCGGCCAGATGCTCGTGCAGCCGCCCGCGGCGATCGACGAGCGGCACCTGCGCGTCCGGTTCCGGCTCGACGCGCCGTACGAGCTGCGCTTCGTCGACCAGCGAATGTTCGGCGGTCTCGCCGTCTCCCACGGGGGAGCCGAACTGCCCGCCGAGATCGCGCACATCGCCCGCGACCCGATGGACCCGGACTTCGACGACGACCTGTTCTCGGTGCGCGTCCGCAAGCGGGCCTCGGGCATCAAGCGGATCCTGCTCGACCAGACGGTCATCTCCGGCGTCGGCAACATCTACGCCGACGAGGCACTCTGGCTGGCCCGGCTGCACGGCGACCGGCCCGGGCTGCGCCTGCATCGCAAGGACGTGGTCGAGGTGCTCGCCGGCGTGCGCGCGGTGATGCAGTCGGCGCTCGCCCAGGGCGGCACGTCGTTCGACGCGCTGTACGTCGACGTCAACGGGGCGAGCGGATACTTCGACCGCTCGCTGCAGGCCTACGGGCAGGAGGGGCAGCCGTGCTCACGATGCGGTACCCCGATCGCCAGGGTGTCCTTCATGAACCGTTCGTCCTACTTCTGCCCGGTCTGTCAGCCCAAGCCACGCGCGCGCCGGGCCCGGTAGCTGGCAGCGCCTCCCCGGCGGTGGAACCGTTCGTCCACTGCGCCCACCCCCGTCTGTCAACCGCGCCCGCGGCGCTCCCGCACCGCCCGCTGAACCGGACCCGGCACCCGTCCGGTCCAGTCGATCGGCGTCCACGGCTGCGACGGCACCCACTCGCTGCCGCATCCCGAGCAGACGAACAGCGGTTCGTCGTCGAGGCGCTCCCCGGAGGCGTCCCAGGCGCACGCCGAGCGGCACGCGGCGATCTCCAGGGGGCGGCTCATGCGGCGAAGGTACCCCGGCATTGACCACCCCCGGCAGGCGTGGGACTCTTGAAAGCGAGCACCCCAAGCAGGCCCCGGCTGGGATCCGGCCGGAAGCGGGTGTGCCCCCCTCTTTTCACCCATCGGAGGACCAAATCCATGGCCAAGGCGCTCCTCGGCTACATGAGCAGCACTGACCCTCGCATCGTCTCCCAGCTCTCGTCCGAGAACCGCCGACTGCGCCAGCGCGTCGCCGACCTCGAGGCCGCCGTCATGCGCCTCCAGGCCGAGAACGACAAGCTCGCGGCGGCGGTCCACGACGAGCCGCTGCTCACCCTCGAGCACGCCTGACGCGCACTGCCCCCGTCGACCGGCGGCGCGTCACCGCGTGACAGCTCCCGGGCAACGCATGCCCGGTCTCCGGCCTGACGCCGAAACGGCGGTGCTCCCCGGATCGGCACGCCCGGACAGGTAGGCTCCTGTCCGCTGACTTCCCCACGGCAGCCCGTGGCGGCCCCGGATCACGGTGCTGCCAGAATCCGTCGTTCAGCCAAGACCACCGGCACCCCGCAGACCGAGGCGCCGATCGGCGACCGTGAGGAGCTCCACCTTGTACCTGAAGAGCCTGACGCTCCGCGGGTTCAAGTCGTTCGCGTCGGCGACGACCCTCCAGCTCGAGCGGGGGATCACCTGCATCGTCGGCCCCAACGGTTCCGGCAAGTCCAACGTCGTCGACGCGCTCGCGTGGGTGATGGGTGAGCAGGGGGCCAAGTCGCTGCGCGGCGGCAAGATGGAGGACGTCATCTTCGCCGGCACGTCGGGTCGCCCGCCCCTCGGCCGCGCCGAGGTCGCGCTGACGATCGACAACGCCGACGGGGCGCTGCCGATCGAGTACGCCGAGGTCACCATCAGCCGGACGATGTTCCGCAACGGCGGCTCGGAGTACGCCATCAACGGCCAGTCCTGCCGGCTGCTCGACGTCCAGGAGCTGCTCTCCGACTCCGGCATCGGCCGCGAGATGCACGTGATCGTCGGGCAGGGCCAGCTCGACTCGATCCTGCACGCGACGCCGGAGGACCGACGCGGCTTCATCGAGGAGGCCGCCGGTGTCCTCAAGCACCGCAAGCGCAAGGAGAAGGCGCTCCGCAAGCTCGACTCCACCGACGGCAACCTGACCCGGCTCAGCGACCTGCTCAGCGAGATCCGCCGCCAGCTCAAGCCGCTCGGCCGGCAGGCAGAGGTGGCCCGCAAGGCCGCCGTCGTCCAGGCCGACGCCCGTGACGCCCGGGCCCGGCTGCTCGCCGACGACCTGGTCACCGCCCGGACCGCGCTGGAGCAGGAGCTCGCCGACGAGACGGTGCTGCTGGAGCGTCGTGCCGAGGTCGAGGCGGCGGTCGAGGCGGCCCGGCAGGCCGAGGCGGCGCTGGAGGCGGCGCTGCGGGAGGACCTGCCCGCGCTGGCCAAGGCGCAGGAGACCTGGTTCGCGCTGTCCGGGCTGCGAGAGCGGCTCAAGGGCACCGCCGGGCTGGCCGCCGAACGGGTCCGCAACGCCGCCGAGCACACCGAGACAGCCGATGCTTCGACCTCGGGTCGTGACCCGGAGCAGCTGGAGGCCGAGGCCGAGCGGGTGCGCGGGCAGGAGCGGGAGATCACCGCCGAGGTCGAGCGCAACCGCGCCGGCCTCGATGGCGCGCTCGCCGCCCGCCAGCGGGCCGAGACCGCCCACCAGGACGAGGAACGCCGGGTGGCCGGGCTCGTCCGCGCCGCGGCCGACCGCCGCGAGGGGCTGGCCCGGCTGCACGGCCAGGTCAACGCGCTGCGCAGCCGCTCGACCGCCGCCGCTGAGGAGCTCGGCCGGCTCACCGCCGCCCGGACCGAGGCGCTCGCCCGCGCCGAGCGGGCCCAACGCGACTTCACCGCCCTGGAGACCAAGGTCGCCGGCCTCGACGCGGGGGAGGAGGGGTTGGACGCCGAGCACGAGGGCGCCGCGTCCCTGCTCGCCGACCTCGAGGACCGGCTCGCCAAGACCCGCGAGGAGGTCCAGGCCGCCGAGCGCGACCGCTCCGCGCTGACCGCCCGCAAGGAGGCGCTCGAGCTCGGCCTCGACCGCAGGGACGGTGCCGGCGCGCTGCTGGCGGCGTCCGACTCGGTCTCCGGGCTGCTCGGATCCGTCGCAGCGCTGCTGTCGGTGCGGGCCGGCTACGAGACCGCGGTGGCCGCCGCGCTCGGCTCCGCGGCCGACGCCGTGGCCGTCGAACACGTCGACGCCGCGGTCGGCGCCCTCGGTCACCTCAAGAGCGAGGACCTCGGCCGCGCCGGGATCCTGCTCGGCGGCAACGGCGCAGACGGCTGGGGCGACAGCGCGGACGACCGCGACTGGCCCGGCCTGCCGGCTTCGGCGGCCTACGCCATCGACGTCGTCGAGTGCCCCGAGGCCCTGCGCCCGTCGCTGGGCCGGGTGCTGTTCAAGACCGCCGTCGTCGACACGCTCGCCGACGCCCGCGCCCTGGTGCGCGACCTCCCGGACGTCACGGCCGTCACCCGCGACGGCGACCTGCTCGGCGCGCACTTCGCCGCCGGCGGGTCGTCCAGCCGGCCGAGCCTCATCGAGGTGCAGGCCGCCGTCGACGAGGCGACCGAGCAGCTCAGCGCCGCGACCCACGCCTGCGAGCGGCTCGCCTTCGACCTCTCCCGGCTGGAGGAGGAGCGCGCCCAGGCCCAGCACCGGGTCGACGTCGCCCTCGCCAAGCTGCATGAGTCCGACGCCACCCTGGCCGCGGTCGCCGAGGAGCTGGGGCAGCTCGGCTCCCTGGCCCGGTCCGCGAAGGGCGAGGCCGAGCGGCTCGCCACCGCGATCGCCGCCGCGGAGGAGGCCCGCGACCAGGACCTGGCGGGGCTCGCCGACCTCGAGGCCCGACTCGCCGCCGCCGAGGACGCGCCCGAGGAAGAGCCCGACACCGCCGAGCGCGACCGGCTCGCGGAGGCGGCCAGGTCGGCGCGCGCCCACGAGATGGACGCCCGGCTCGCCCTGCGCACCGCCGAGGAGCGGTCCCGCGCCCTCGCCGGCCGGGCCGACTCCCTGGTCAACGCCGCCCGCGCCGAGCGCGAGGCGCGCGCCAAGGCCGCGGCGCGACGAGAGCGGATGATCCGCGAGGGCAAGGTCGCAGCGGCGGTTGCCCGCGCGGTGACCGTGGTGCTGCAGCGCCTCGAGCTTTCGATCGCCGCCGCTGCCGACGAGCGCACTGCCGTCGAGCAGTCCCGGCGTGGACGTGAGGAAGAGCTGATGACCGTGCGGGGCCGGCTGCGCGACCTGGCCCGCGAGCACGACGAGCTCGTCAACACCGTGCACCGCGACGAGATGGCCCGCACCCAGCAGAAGATGCGCATCGAGCAGCTCGAGGAGCGTGCCCTCGAGGAGCTCGGCCTGGACGCCGAGGCCCTGGTCGACGACTTCGGTCCGCAGCACCTGGTCCCGCCGGTGACCGCCGACGGCGAGGACGGTTCCTCCGACGATGCCGAACCGGTGCCGTTCGTCCGCGAGGAGCAGCAGAAGCGGCTCCGGGCCGCCGAACGCGCGCTGTCCATGCTCGGCAAGGTCAACCCGCTCGCCCTCGAGGAGTTCTCGGCGCTGGAGGAGCGGCACAAGTTCCTCACCGAGCAGCTGGAGGACCTGAAGCGGACCCGTCGCGACCTGCTCGACATCGTCCGCGAGGTCGACGAGCGGGTCGAGCAGGTCTTCACCGAGGCCTGGGAGGACGTCCGCGACGCGTTCGACTCGGTCTTCGCACGGCTCTTCCCGGGTGGTGAGGGACGGCTCGTCCTCACCGACCCCTCCGACATGCTCAACACCGGCATCGAGGTGGAGGCGCGGCCGCCCGGCAAGAAGGTCAAGCGGCTGTCCCTGCTGTCGGGTGGCGAGCGGTCCCTGGTCGCGGTCGCGTTCCTGGTGTCGCTGTTCAAGGCCCGCCCGTCGCCGTTCTACATCCTCGACGAGGTCGAGGCCGCTCTCGACGACACCAACCTCGGCCGGCTGCTCGAGATCTACGAGGAGCTCCGGGAGAACAGCCAGCTCCTGGTCATCACCCACCAGAAGCGGACCATGGAGGTCGGCGACGCGCTCTACGGCGTGACCATGCGCGGCGACGGCGTCTCCGCGGTGATCAGCCAGCGGCTGCGTGAGGCCGAGCCGGCCTGATGGGCTCGACCAGCGCGCGTCGTCCGCCGCCCACCCGCGACGACTACGTCGTGTGGCGACGGCTGACCACGCGGTGGGCCGACGACGACGTCTACGGCCACATGAACAACGCCGTCTACTACGAGATGTTCGACACGGCGGTCAACGCGCACCTGCTCGAGGCGACCGGTGTCGATATCCGGCGGCTGCCGGCGGTGGGCGTGGTGGCGGAGACGTCCTGCCGCTACTTCCGCGAGATCGGCTTCCCCGAGCCCGTCGACGCCGGGCTGGCCGTCGAGAAGGTCGGCAGCTCCTCGGTCATCTACCGCATCGGCCTGTTCCAGGGCGACGCCGCGGAGGCCGCGGCCGAGGGCCGGTTCGTGCACGTCTACGTCGACAACACTTCCGGTCCCGGTGACCGGCCGGTGCGGCCGTTGCCCGACGAGATCCGCGCGGTCGCCGAGCCGCTGCACCGTCCCACGGGCTGAGCGCGGACCGCTCACGAGTTGGGCGACCCCCGGGATCCTGGCACGATGGGAGCGTCCGTCGTCCGCCCCCTCGGGAAGGTGTGATCCGAGTGATCTCGATCCTGGTCACCATGCTCGTCATCCTCGTTCTCGCGGGCCTCGTCGTGGTCTACGTCGCCTACCCGCACCGCGGTGAGCAGATGCCCAACCTGCCCTGGGTCGGCGACGCCATGAAGAGGGGCGTGGACGCCCTGCCCACGCTGGACAACCAGCGGGACCGGGAGCACCAGCCGCACTGATCCGCTCGGGCCGCCCCGTCATCGACGCGGCGGCCTCTGATTGGATGAGGCCGTGGAATATCTCTGGCTGATCATCGCCGTCGCCGTCGTCGTCGTGGGTGGCCTCGCCGGCCTCGTCGCGACCCGCGGGCGCGGTCGCCGTACGGACAGTCCGGTCGCGACGAAGGACGTCCCCGACGTCATCGCGCCGGCCGAGCCGACCGTCGGCGAGGACGCCGAGACCCCCCGGGACACCCCGACGCGCACCGTCGAGGACGCCGCGCTCCCGACCCTCGAACGCCCCGAGCCGACCGCCAGCCGGCTGGTCCGGCTCCGCTCCCGGCTCTCCCGGTCGCAGGGCGCCCTCGGCCGGGGCCTGCTCACCCTGCTGTCCCGTGACGTCATCGACGAGGACACGTGGGAGGAGATCGAGGACACCCTGCTCACCGCCGACGTCGGCGTGACCCCGACCCAGGAGCTGGTCGAGCGGCTGCGCACCCGGGTCAAGGTGGAGGGCAAGACGGCCGCCTCGATGCGCGACATCCTGCGCGAGGAGCTGCTCACGCTGATCGACCCGTCCCTCGACCGAGCGCTGCACGTGGACCGCAAGGACGGGAAGCCCGGCGTGGTGCTCGTGGTCGGCGTCAACGGCACCGGCAAGACGACCACGGTCGGCAAGCTCGCCCGGGTGCTGGTCGCCGAGGACAAGCAGGTGGTGCTCGGTGCCGCCGACACGTTCCGGGCCGCCGCGGCCGAGCAGCTTACGACCTGGGGGGAGCGGGTCGGGGTACCCGCCGTGCGGGGTCCCGAGGGCAGCGACCCGGCCAGCGTGGCGTTCGAGGCGGTGAAGACCGGCGCCGAGCAGGAGGCCGATGTCGTCATCGTCGACACCGCCGGCCGGCTGCAGAACAAGGCCGGCCTGATGGATGAGCTCGGCAAGGTCAAGCGGGTCGTGGAGAAGCAGGCGCCGGTCTCCGAGGTGCTGCTCGTGCTCGACGCGACCACCGGCCAGAACGGCATGGTGCAGGCCAGGGTCTTCAGTGAGGTCGTCGACGTCACCGGCATCGTGCTGACCAAGCTCGACGGCTCGGCCAAGGGCGGAATCGTGGTCGCGGTGCAGCGGGAGCTCGGCGTCCCCGTCAAGCTCGTGGGGCTCGGCGAGGGTGCCGACGACCTGGCGCCGTTCGACCCGGAGACATTCGTCGACGCCCTCCTGGGCGGGGCGGACGCCTGAGCCCGTCGCCGATCAGGCGCGGATGCCGCGCAGTGTGAAGGCCACCAGGTCGGGGACGTCGTCGAGCGTCGGCAACGGGCGTCCGGTCACCTCGCGCATGATGAGCAGGCCGCCCAGCCACTGCACGGCCATGTCCATGTTGATGTCCGCGCGCACCTCGCCACGCTCGATCGCCCGCTCGAAGGTGCGGCGGGCGATCTCCTCGCGCCTCTCGGTGGAGGCGCGGTAGAGCGAGGCGATGCGTTCGTCGCGGATCGACTCCATGATCGACATCCGCAGGAAGCTGGCCCCGGTCTCCGTGTTCACGAACGCGATGATCGACCCGTACGTCGCGGTCAGGTCACCCTCGATGGTGCCGGTGTCGGCCTCGGGGAACTCGTCGCTGTAGAGCGACTGCATTGCCGCGAACGCCAGGTCCTCCTTGGAGGGCCAGCGCCGGTATACCGTCGCCTTGCCCACTCCGGCGCGGGCGGCGACCTCGTCGACCGTGGTCTTGTCGAAGCCGCGCAGCAGCAGCAGCTCCGATGCCGCGCGGGTGATCTTGCTGTCGGTCTCCGGGTCGCGGGGTCGCCCGCGACCACGCTTGGCGGGTGCGGCGAGGGAGTCCTGCTCGGGCATGTCTGTAACGATACTCGCAGTTCCGATACGGAAAAGTGCCGAACTGATTCGCAAAACGTGACACATGCCCGTAACACGGGACCCGGAAGCGTCACGTTCCCGCAACGTGCGCCGCCGCGACGCGAAACATCGCCGCACCAGAGTGCTGTCGCATCAGGCGTCGACCGGTGACAGCGCGGTCGAACGGTCGTCGTCGTCCTGATCTGTTTAATCGATGGAGGTTCCATGGACTACGGCTTGCAGGCCTGGATGCTGGTCTCGGCATCCCTCGTCCTCCTGATGACCACACCTGGGCTGGCGCTCTTCTACGGGGGGATGAGCCGTTCGAAGTCCGTGCTGAACATGATGATGATGTCGTTCTCCGCGATGGGCGTCATCGGGATCGTCTACGTGCTGTGGGGCTGGAGCATGTCCTACGGCGCGCAGGACGTCGCGCTGCTCTTCAACAACCCCTTCGAGACCTTCGGGCTCAACGGGATCTCCGGCACCGGCTACATGGGTGTCGGCTTCCAGCTCACCTTCGCGGTGATCACGGCGGCCCTCATCAGCGGCGCGGTGGCCGACCGGCTGAAGTTCTCGGCCTGGCTGGTCTTCCTGCCGCTGTGGGTGACGCTGTCCTACTTCCCGCTGGCCCACATGGTGTGGGGCGGCGGCTTCCTCAGCGGGGTGCAGAACGGCCTCGCCGACCTGCTCTTCTCCGGTGACGGCGGCGCCGCGGTGGCTCCGATCGACTACGCGGGCGGCACGGTCGTGCACATCAACGCCGGCGTGGCCGGGCTGGTGCTGGCACTCCTGCTCGGTCGGCGTCTCGGCTTCGGCAAGGAGCCGATCAAGCCGCACAGCCTGCCGCTGACGATGATCGGCGCCGGGCTGCTGTGGTTCGGCTGGTTCGGGTTCAACGTCGGCTCGTGGGTCCCCGGGGACCTCACCGGCGATGCCGCCGGCACCTACTGGCTGGAGGAGACCAGCCTGGTCTGGCTGAACACCACCGTCGCGACCTGCGCGGCGATGATGAGCTGGCTGCTGGTCGAGAAGCTCCGTGACGGCAAGGCGACCAGCCTCGGTGCCGCGTCGGGGGTCGTGGCCGGGCTGGTCGCGATCACCCCGGCCTGTGGCGCGCTCTCGCCGGTCGGCTCGATCATCCTCGGCGCGGTCGCCGGTGCGCTGTGCGCCCTGGCGGTCGGCCTCAAGTACCGGTTCGGGTACGACGACTCGCTCGACGTCGTGGGCGTCCACCTCGTGGGCGGACTGGTCGGGACTATCGGCATCGGTTTCCTGGCTCTCGACGGTGGCCTGTTCTACGGTGACGGCATCCGGCAGCTGGTGGTGCAGCTCGCGGTCGCGCTGTTCGCGGTCCTCTGGTCGGCGGTCGCGACGCTGGGCGTCGGGCTGCTGGTCAAGGCCGTCATCGGGCTGCGGGTCACCGAGGAGGACGAGGTCGCGGGCATCGACCTCGCCGACCACGGAGAGTCGGCGTACGACCTGAGCAGCACGTCGGGCAGCAGCCGCCGCCCGGCCGTGCTGGCCGAGAGCAAGCCGGTCGCGGAAGGAGCGAACGCATGAAGCTCGTCACCGCGGTGATCAAGCCGCACAAGTGGGAGGACGTCCGGGAGGCCCTCGAGACCTTCGGGGTGGCCGGGATGACCGTCAGCGAGGTCAGCGGCTACGGCCGGCAGAAGGGCCACACCGAGGTCTACCGGGGCGCGGAGTACGACATCGCGCTGGTGCCCAAGATCAGGCTCGAGATCGTGGTCGAGGACGCCGACGCAGACGACATCGTCGAGATCATCGTCAAGACGGCGCAGACCGGCCGGATCGGCGACGGCAAGGTCTGGGTGCAGCCGGTCGACGCGGTGGTGCGGGTGCGCACCGGCGACCGCGACGAGTCGGCGCTGTAGCGCGGAGCGCCGAGGCCTGCGGTTTGGTCCCCAACCGCAGGCTTCGGCGGCGCCATCATGCAGTTCATGACCAAAGGGCGCAGCCCGTCGCGGCCCCCGGGATCCTCCCGGTGACCACATCGGAGCGCGCCGAACGCACGCGCATCGCCGACGAGCTCTGCCGGAGCGCCCTCGAGAAGGCGCTCGACGGGCGGGAGGGGACCGGCCTGGCCCTGGTGGCCGTGGGCGGCTACGGCCGCGGCGAGCTCGCACCGGCCAGCGACCTCGACGTGGTGCTCGTCCACGACGACGGCCTCGACGAGACGGTGGTCGCCGAGGTGGCCGGCTCGGTCTGGTACCCGCTGTGGGACACCGGAACCTCCCTCGACCACTCGGTGCGCGCCCTGGCCGACGGGACCGCGGCGGCCGCGTCCGACGTACGCGTCGCGCTCGGCCTCCTCGACGCGCGCCACCTGGCCGGCGACCCGAACGTGACGCTCCGGCTGCGCACGGACGTGCTGGCGCAGTGGCGGCGGGACGCCCGCCGCCGGCTGCCCGAGCTGCGAGCCCTGGTCGACGCCCGCGCCGAACGGCTCGGTGAGCTGGCGCACGTGGCGGTACCGGACGTCAAGGAGTCCATGGGCGGGCTGCGCGACGCCACCGTGCTCAAGGCCCTGGTGGCGACCTGGCTGGTCGACGTGCCGCACACCGATCTCGAACGCACGCGTCGACAGCTCCTCGACGTCCGCGACGTCGTGCAGACGCTGGCCGGGCGGGCGACCGACCGGATCGGACCCGACGACTGGCCGGACCTCGCCGCCGGCCTCGGGCTGCCGGACGCCGAGGCGGCGCAGCAGACGGTACGCCGGCTCGGCCGCCGGATCACCCATCTCTCCCGGCTGACCTGGCGCCGGGTCGACGCGGTGCTGGACCGGCCGGCAGCCACCCGGCGCCGCGCCCCCGACCTCACTCCGGTGGCCCCGGGCGTCGCCGTCACCCGCGGCGAGGTGGTGCTCGGTGCACGGGCGGACCCCAAGGCCGACCCCGCGCTGCTGCTCCGGGCAGCGGCGGAGGCGGCCGAGCGCGGCCTCGTGCTCGCCCCCGCGACCGCCGCCCGGCTGGCCCGCGCGGCGGCGCCGTTGCCGGAGCCCTGGGACGCCGAGTCCCGCAACCTGCTCACCCGCCTGCTCGCGGCCGGCCCCGGCCTGCTCGAGGTGTGGGAGACGCTCGAGGAGACGGGTGCGCTCGCGCTGCTGCTGCCCGAGTGGGAGCGGGTGCGGCTGCTCGCACACGCGTCCGTCGTGCACCGCTTCACCGTCGACCGTCACGTCGTGGAGACCTGCATCGAGGCCTCGCGGCTGATCCGCCGCATCGGCCGGCCCGACGTGCTGATGGTCGCCGCGCTGCTGCACGACATCGGCAAGGGGGAGCTGCAGGACCACAGCGTGGCCGGTGAGCCGCTCGCCGGGGCCGTCGCCGAGCGCTGGGGGTACGACGCCCACGAGGCCGCGCTGGTGCGGCGGCTGGTGCGCTGGCACCTCCTGCTCGT
>NZ_DASSCL010000130.1:0-8452 GCF_035697785.1 Nocardioides sp. | reverse complement strand
CCGCTGTCCGAGATGTTCGGGTACGTTGGCGATCTGAGGTCCAAGACCTCCGGTCAGGCGTCGTACTCGATGGAGTTCGACTCGTACGCCGAGGTTCCGCAGAACGTCGCCGACGAGATCATCAAGAAGGTCCGCGGCGAGTAAGCACAAGTCGTCGGGCGCACGTCACACCAACAGCAAACGAGTCAAGAAATCTAGCTAGGAGGAGCCCCAAGTGGCTAAGGCGAAGTTCGAGCGGACTAAGCCGCACGTCAACATCGGAACCATTGGTCACATCGACCACGGCAAGACGACGTTGACCGCAGCGATCACCAAGGTGCTGCACGACAAGTACCCGGACCTGAACCCCTTCACGCCGTTCGACGAGATCGACAAGGCCCCTGAGGAGCGTCAGCGCGGTATCACGATCTCCATCGCGCACGTCGAGTACCAGACCGAGTCGCGTCACTACGCGCACGTCGACTGCCCGGGGCACGCCGACTACATCAAGAACATGATCACCGGTGCGGCCCAGATGGACGGCGCGATCCTCGTCGTCGCCGCCACCGACGGCCCTATGCCGCAGACCCGTGAGCACGTGCTGCTCGCGCGTCAGGTCGGCGTGCCGGCGATCGTCGTCGCGCTCAACAAGTGCGACATGGTCGACGACGAGGAGCTCATCGAGCTCGTGGAGATGGAGGTGCGTGAGCTCCTCTCCGAGTACGAGTTCCCGGGCGACGACATCCCCGTGGTGCGCGTTGCCGCCTTCCCGGCGCTGAACGGCGACGAGAAGTGGGGCGAGTCGATCGTCGAGCTGATGAACGCCGTCGACGAGTACATCCCGCAGCCGGAGCGCGAGATCGACAAGCCGTTCCTGATGCCGGTCGAGGACGTCTTCACGATCACCGGTCGTGGCACGGTCATCACCGGTCGCATCGAGCGTGGTGTGGTCAAGGTCAACGAGACCGTCGACATCATCGGCATCCGTGAGCAGAAGCAGACCACGACGGTCACCGGCGTCGAGATGTTCCGCAAGCTGCTCGACGAGGGCCAGGCGGGCGAGAACGTCGGCCTGCTGCTTCGCGGCACCAAGCGCGAGGACGTCGAGCGCGGCATGGTCGTCATCAAGCCGGGCACCACGACTCCGCACACGGACTTCGAGGCCTCGGTCTACATCCTCAGCAAGGAGGAGGGCGGCCGCCACACGCCGTTCTTCAACAACTACCGTCCGCAGTTCTACTTCCGTACGACGGACGTGACGGGCGTCGTGACCCTGCCCGAGGGCACCGAGATGGTCATGCCGGGCGACAACACCGACATGTCGGTCCAGCTGATCCAGCCGATCGCCATGGAGGACGGCCTCCGCTTCGCGATCCGCGAGGGCGGTCGCACCGTGGGTGCCGGTCGAGTCACCAAGATCAACAAGTAGAAGCACGAACGGCCCCCGGCGCCTCGGCGCCGGGGGCCGTTCTGCTTTTCCGGCGTCCGCACCACAGCGCAACCGAGCCAGCGCGCAGAATGAGCCACGGATGTCTGACACCAGCCACCAGGCTCGAAAGCCCAGCCACAGCAAGCCCTGGGGCGCAGACCCAGCCACAACCCAGACGCCAGCAACGACCCGAGGAAGGCACGATGACCACCGTCCGACCCGCTCGTCCGCACCAGAAGTTCACCGCGGACGGCCGCCGGATGCGCGAGGTGCTCACCTACTCCCGTCGCGGCGCGAGGTTCACGCCGTCGCAGCAGCGAGCCTGGGACGCGCACCACGAGGCCTGGTGGATACCGGACGCGGCGGTCGACGACCCAGGCTTCGACCTCGATTCCTGGTTCGGCCGGTCGGCCCCGCTCGTCGTCGAGATCGGTCCCGGCGTCGGCGAGGCGACAGCCGCGCTGGCGGCCGCCCGACTCGACACGAACATCGTCGCCATCGAGGTCTGGCGACCCGGGGTCGCCGACACCCTCGGCCGGTTGGCTGAGGCCGGCGTCTCGAACGTCCGCCTGCTCAGCGTCGACGCCGTCTGGTCGCTGACCAACCTGGTGCCCGAGGGTGGCCTCGCGGGGCTCTGGACGTTCTTCCCCGACCCGTGGCCGAAGAAGAAGCACCACAAGCGTCGGCTCGTGAACTCCTCGTTCGCGCGGCTGGCGGCCACCCGGCTCATGCCCGGCGCGACCTGGAGGCTGGCGACGGACTGGTCGGCGTACGCCGACGCCATGGTGGAGGCGCTCGACGCCGAGCCACTGCTGCGCGGTGGAGTGGTGCCGCGCTGGGACGAGCGGCCGGTCACCAGGTTCGAGCGCAAGGGGATCGAGGCCGGCCGGACCATCACCGACCTGGCCTACCGGCGCAGCTGAGCGACCCGGGGGACCGGCCAGCGATCAGGCGCGGCCGTCTAGGCAGCGTCGTCGAGGCGCAGCCCGGCCGAGTAGAGCCGCCACTCGACCCGGCGGCGTTCCGCGTCGAGCTCCATGCCGGGCGGCAGCACGTCGAGCAGGTGCTCGATGCCCAGTGCCAGGCAACCCTCGGCGAGCACCTTGTCGTAGGCACGGCGGGTGCCCTCGAACTTGGCGAAGGAGACGCCCCGCGGAGGCTCGCGGAAACGCCGACCGAGACGGCGGGCGTCCTGGGCGATCGCCTCGATCGGGCGCGTGCTGATCGGCAGCATCCGCCGTCCCTCCCAGCGGGCGTGCACGCGCTGCAGCCGCCGCCAGACCGCGCGCCACAGCGGTGCGCAGCGGATGATCACGGCGATGACCGCACATCCGGCCCACAGCAGGAGGACCTTGAGCACCTCCGGCTCCATGTGTCAACGGTAGTCCGGCGACCCCACCGTCGCCATAGCCCGCATCAGCGCCCCAGCAGCGCCTCTACGGCCTCGCCGAACACGCGCGTGTGCAGGTCCACGTCGGCTTCGGTGTGGTGGGGCGAGAACAGCGCCATGTTGTGGAAGGGCGTCAGCAGGATGCCGCGGTTCAGCGCCCAGAGGTGCAAGAACGCCTCGAGCTCCTCGTCGACGGCCGCCGCGGCCGACGCCCCGTCGCGCGGTGGCGGGCAGAACCAGTACTCCGCCCGCGCGCCGAGCCGCTGCACGTGCCAGGGCAGCCCGTGCGCGGCGATCACCCCCGCCACCCCGTCGGCCCACCGTTGCGCCAGCGGGATCGCCATCGCGAAGTCCTCCTCGCGCAGCGCCACCGACAACGTCCGGCGTACCGCCGCGAGTGCGAGCGCGTTGCCGGTGAGCGTGCCGCCGACACCGGCGACGTCGATGTCGTGGGAGCGCATCTGCGGCCCCAGCGCGTCCGCGACGTCCGCGCTCACGCCGTAGGCCGCGGCCGGCACGCCTGCGCCGATCGGCTTGCCGACGACGAGGATGTCCGGGTCCAGCCCCCACGCCCGCGTCGCACCACCGGGCCC
This sequence comes from Nocardioides sp., assembly GCF_035697785.1. GTDB lineage: Bacteria > Actinomycetota > Actinomycetes > Propionibacteriales > Nocardioidaceae > Nocardioides_B. Next base: position 5,061 of record NZ_DASSCL010000130.1, on the reverse strand, counting down.
CGCGCAGATCGTGTGCGTCTCGTCGATGATCAGCAGCGTGCCCGCGGCCCGGGTCAGCCGGCGGACCTCGTCGAGGTAGCCGTCCTCGGGCAGCACGATCCCGATGTTGGTCAGCGCCGGTTCCATCAGCAGCGCGGCCACGTCACCGTGGGCCAGCGCCGCCTCGAGGGCGGCCGGGTCGTTGAACGGTACGACGCGCGTGGTGACCGCCACGTCCACCTGCGGTCCGAGCGCCCCGGGCCGGGGGACCACCCGGCCTCCTTCGTCGAGCACGGCCAGCGTCTCGTCGACGGTCCCGTGGTAGCACCAGTCCATCACCGCGACCTTCGGCCGGCCGGTCAGGTGCCGCGCGAACCGCAGCACGAACCGGTTGGCGTCGGTCGCCGACATCGCCATCTGCCAGCGGGCGAGACCGAACCGGCGCCGCAGCTCCTCGGCCACCCAGGCCGCGTCGGTGCTCGGCAGCATCGTCGTGATGCCGGTCGCGGCCCGCTCCGCGATCGCCTCGGTCACCTCCGGCAGCGCGTGCCCGGTCATCGCGCCGGTGTCACCGAGGCACAGGTCGACGTACTCGCGCCCGTCGACGTCGGTGAACCGGGCGCCGGACGCGCGCTCGAAGACGAGGGGGAATGCGCCCGGCCACCGGGTCATCCACGGCATCGGCACCCCGGCCAGGAGCGCGTCGCCCGCCTCCTTCGCGAGCGCGGCCGAGCGTGGCCGGTCGTCGACGAAGCGCCGCTCCTCGGCGGCGTGCAGCTCCCGCAGGCGGGTCCGGTCGATCATGACGTCAATCTAGGGGCTGCCGCCGCCAGGGCATCGCTACTTCTCACGCCGGGCGGACCACACCCGTCTCGTAGGCCAGTACGACCGCCTGGGCCCGGTCGCGCAGCTGCAGCTTGGCCAGCACCCGGCCCACGTGGGTCTTCACGGTCTGCTCGGCGACCACCAGGTGCTCCGCGATCTCGGCGTTCGACATTCCGCGCGCGATCAGCTCGAGGACCTCGCGCTCCCGCACCGTGAGTGTCTCCAGTGCGCGGGTCTGCCGGGCGGGCGGCCTCCGGTTGCGGGTCGCCTCCTCGATGAAGCGGCGGGTGATCGACGGCGCCAGCAGCGCGTCGCCGGCCGCCACCACCCGGACCGCCCGGGTCAGCTCGGCCGCAGGGGCGTCCTTGAGCATGAAGCCGCTGGCGCCCAGCCGGAGGGCCTCGTAGACGTAGTCGTCGACGTCGAACGTGGTGAGCATCAGCAGCCGCGGCTCGGGCTGGATCCGGCGGCGCATGATCTCCGCCGCAGCCTCGAGGCCGTTCATCACCGGCATCCGGATGTCCAGCAGCACCACGTCCGGCCGGGTCTCCAGCACGCCGGCCACCGCCGCCTTGCCGTCCGCGGCGTCCCCGACCACCGACAGGTCGGGCTCCGCGTCGAGCAGGGCACGGAACCCCTGACGGACCATGGCCTGGTCGTCGGCGATGAACACGGTGACTGTCATGTCCGATCGACCCTAGGGCACGTCAGTCGACCAGCGTGCGCGCCGTGGTCGGCAGCCAGGCGCGCACCAGGAAGCCGTCGCCGTCGGGACCGGCCTCGAGGGTGCCGCCGACGGAGCGGGCCCGGTCGGACATGCCGATCAAACCGGTCCCGGGTCCGGCGTGCCCGGCGTCCGCGCGTGCGCTGCCCGGTGCCGGGGCTCCGCTGCGCACCTCCACCCGCACCTCGTCGGTGCAGGTCACCTGCGCCGAGACCCGGCTGCCCGGAGCGTGCCGGGAGGCGTTCGCGAGCGCCTCCTGCAGCACCCGGTAGACCACCAGGCCCACCGCCTCGCCGACTCCGTTCGGGTCGCCACGCAGCTCCCACGTCAGATCCACGCCGGCGTCCTTGGTCTGGCGCAGCAGCTCCTCGACGTCGTGCAGCCCCTTCTGCGGCGATCCCTCGGGCCCGCTCGACTCGCTGCGGAGCACCCCGAGCATCCCGCGCACCTCGTTGAGGGCCGCTCGTGCCTGCTCGGAGATGGACAGGAACTCCTCGGCGACCGGCGCGGGCAGCTCGCCGAGCCGCGCCGGAGCGCTCTGCGCCTGGACGACGACCATCGACATCCGGTGCGCGACCACGTCGTGCAGGTCGCGCGCGATCCGGGAGCGCTCCTCGAGCACTGCCCGGCGGGCGCGTTCAAGATCGCTCACCTCCTGCTCGCGGGCGAGCTGCACCCGGGAGAGCACCAGCCACCGGACCAGCAGCGCGACGACCGTCGCGGACGTGATGCCGAAGGCCAGCCCGCCGCGGGCGTCGAACGGCATCACGGCGACCAGCACCACCACGCTGGCGGCCCAGGCCGGCAGCACAAGCCTCAGCCGCTCACCCAGCGCGACCGCCACCATGAGCACGTAGAGCACGATGACCTGCGGCACCGTCCACGCCAGGTCGTAGCCCGGGCGAGGGTCCACCGAGGTCCAGAAGAGCAGGCCGACGAAGATGGTGAGCGCCCAACCGAGGATCGGGCTCCGTCGGGCCAGGGCCAGGGGCAGCACGGTCATGGCCGCCACGACGGGGGCGCTGGTCTCGTCGACCTCGTGGGTCATGATGACCGTCGCCCAGGTGACGATGAACAGCACCAGGCCGAGCACGCCGAGGACCACGTTCCACATCAGGGACGAGCGGGAGCGCACGCGTCCCACGGCCGACCCGAGCCCGTGCCGGGCCCGGCGGACCGTGCGGCGCAGTCGGGAAGCCATGTCGCCAGCGTAGGCTCGTGCGGCCGCGCAGGCGTCATACCGCAGGGCCACCTCGTCCTCACCCGCTGGTACGACGCCGGTGCCGCGCAGGCCCCGAAGAGCCATGCCCAGTGGGCTCCTCGAGGGGATCCGGGGGAGTGCCGCGCGTTCCTAGCGTCCGCGGCATGGCTGCTCCCCGACTTCGTCCCGTGCTCGCGATCCTCGGCGTGCTGCTGCTGGCCGCCGGCTTCCTGCTCGGCGCCCTGGCGCTGCCGTCCGGCGCCTCGACCGCGGAGGACCCGGCGGCGGGGCGGGCGGTCCGGGCGCTGGTCTCCGGTGACGTGGACCGGGCCCGTGCCGCGGTGCCGGCCGGCTTCGTCCGGGCGATGGGCTACCGGCCGGTGCGTCGTGACGGGATGCTGGTGCGTCCCGACGGGTCGTGCTCCTCGCCGCTGCCGATGCCGGACCGGTTCGACACGTTCTGCGCCCGGCACGACCTCGGCTACGACCTCCTCCGCTACGCCGCCGTGACCGGTCGCCCCCTGGGCCCGTGGGCACGCGTGGCACTCGACGAGTCCCTGGCCCGTGGGATGCGGGGGAGCTGCGACGACTTCACCGCCGGCGGCTGCCGGGTCGCGGCCGAGACGGCGTACCTCGGGGTGCGCGCCAACTCCGTCCGCCAGGGCGACCTGGTGCCGGGTGCGGAGACCGCGGCCAGCGTCGGCGCCGTGGCGCTCGGTGGCGGCGGCGCGCTGGCCGTCCTGGCACTCCCGTTCCCGGCGCTCGCCCGGCGGCGGGTCCGGATGCGCATCCGGGCCGCTGCGTGGGTGCGCCGACTTCCGGCCACGCCGGTGGTGCTGGTGGCAGGGCTCGCAGCCTCCGCGTCCCTCGTCCCCGCAGTGCTCGCCCGGCCCGCCTGGCTGCAGGGCGTGTTCACCGGGCTCCTGGTCGCGGGGACGTATCCCCTCGGTCGGGTGCTGGCGAGGTGGGCCCGGGGCCGCCGGCTCGACACCGTCGGCGTGCGCGTGGCGGCTCTCGTCGTCAGCGTCGCGGCGATGGTCCTGTCCGCCACCGGCTGGTCGGCTTCGGGGACCTCGGTCCTCGACCCGGCCCGCGCGCCCGGCCCGTTGGGGGGCTGGCTGTTCGTGCTCGTCGTCGCTGCCGCGGTCGTCACCGTGCTGCTGCTCGCGGGTGCGCTCGTGGTCGCCTGCGGCCGCCGGGTGATGCGCCGGGTCGCACGTGGCCGTGCCGGGACACGGGCGTCGGGGGTCACCGGCGTGGCCGTGGCGGCCGGGCGGCAGCGGCTGTACGCCGGAGCGCTGGTCGCCATCGGCCTGCTGCTGGCGGCGGGGGACCCGGTCAGCGGGGCCGCACGAGCCGCGCTCACCTCGGAGGTCGGTGGCCGGTTCTTCGAGGCGGTCGGGCTCGACACCGCCGCGGACAACGTGCTGAGCCGGCCGTCGCCGCGCGGCGCGGTCCGCGTCTACGTCGGCGTCCACGAGGCCGGCGCCCCTGCTGCGCGCAGCCGGCTGGCCGTGGCGCGGCTGGAACGTGCCGGTGGGTTCGAGCGGCAGAACCTCGTGCTGGCCTTCCCCACCGGATCCGGGTGGGTGGACCCGGTCGGGGTGCGCGCCGTCGAGCGGCGGTTCGACGGGGACGTGGCGACGGCAGCCGTGCAGTCGACGTTCCTGCCCAGCTGGGCGGCCCTGATGGTGGCGCGCCAGGACAACGAGGACGGTGCCCGGGCGCTGGTGGCGGCGGTCACCGAGCGGCTCGCGGAGATCCCGGAGGCCGACCGGCCCCGGCTCTACCTGATCGGACAGAGCCTCGGCGTGCTCGCGGCCACCGCGGTGCCGGTGCACTCGGCGGGCGCGGAGATGGTGTGCGGTGCCACCTGGACCGGCCCACCCGGTGGCGAGGTGCCGCGACTCCCCGGCCCGGTGGTGCTCGCGAACGCCGATGACCCGGTGGTCAGCTGGGAGCCGTCGCTGGCCTGGCACCGGCCGGCGTCGTACCCGGGAGAGGTCTGGATCCCGGGGTTGAGCTACCTTGCCACGGGCATCGACACTATCGCCTCCCTGGGTGCCCCGACCGGACATGGGCACCGCTACGGACCCGAGCAGGGACTGCTGCTGCCGGAGTGTCCTTAGGGCGTGGCTCCTGTCCCATGGCCTGCTGCGCGCCGCCGCGTCGGCACCTCGCGACGGCCGCTGACAGGAGGCACGACCTAGTCATCGAGGCCCGGATTTGATAAGCGCCGCGGGTCTCTGACAAGATAGTCCGGTTGCTCCGGCGGGGTCGCCGGGGTGCGGCACATTTGACTACTGAATCGGTTTTCCCTGATTTGCGGTGG
>NZ_DASSCL010000129.1:0-28058 GCF_035697785.1 Nocardioides sp. | reverse complement strand
AGCGGCAGGCAGTGGCCGACGCCATCGTCGAGTCCAACGCTGCTCTGCTGGAGGTGGAGGCGCGCCAGTTCGTGCTCGCCGCGCAGTGGGCGGACCTGCACCCGATGTCGTCGGGGACGGTGCTGCCGGGGACCGAGCGTGCGCGGCGGTACGGCGGTGACGGGACGCCGTTCGCGGGTGAGTTCGCGGCCGCCGAGCTCGGTGTGCTGCTGGGCCGGTCGCACGTCGCCGCGGCGACGTTGATGGCCGACGCCCTCGACGTCCGGCATCGGCTGCCGAAGCTGTGGGCTGCGTTGTTGGCCGGGTCGGTGCGGGTGTGGCAGGCGCGGCACGTCGCCTCCCGGACCCGGGCCACCGGCCTCACCCTGGCCCAGGCCCGGCAGGTGGACGAAGCGACGACGCCGTACCTGGCCACGCTGCCGTGGGGCCGGTTCGTCGACCTGCTGGAGGCGCGGATCATCGCCGCCGACCCGGCCGCCGCCGAGGCCCGACGGGTGGCGGCGGAGCTGGAGCGGTTCGTGGTCACCGGGCAGTCCAACGAGCACGGCCTGAAGACGCTGGTGGCGAAGGCGACCGCGGGTGAGGTGATCTACCTGGTCGCGATGGTGGACCGGATCGCCGAGATCCTCCTCCAGCACGGTGACACCGACCCGGTCGGCGCCCGCCGCTCCAAGGCCCTCGGCATCCTCGCCCATCCGAGCCGGGCACTGGCTCTGCTGCGGTCGGCCAGCTCGGTGGGTGGTGACCCGGTCTCGACGGGCTCGACCACCGGCGCGGTCTCGACGGGCTCGACCACCGGACAACTGCCGCCGGCCATCCTCTACGTGCACGTCTCCCGGGAGTCGATGCAGAACGGGGACGGGGTGGCGCGGATGGAGGGCGTCGGGCCGATCACGATCGGCCAGGCCTCGGAGTTCCTCCGGCACTCCCAGGTGACCATCCGGCCGGTGATCGACCTCGACGCCGACCGTCCGGTGGACGGCTACGAGGTCCCGGACCGGCTCCGCGACCTCATGCATCTGCGTAGCCCGGGATCGGCGTTCCCGTACTCCTCGGCCACCGGACACCGGATGGACCTCGACCACACCATCCCCTGGGTCTCGACGGGCTCGACCACCGACAGCACCGGGCCACCCGGGCAGACCCGGATCGGCAACCTCGGCAAGCTCACCCGCTTCGAACACCGAGTCAAGACCCACGGCAAGGGCTGGCGACACCGACAACCCGAGCCCGGCGTCCATCACTGGCGGACACCCACGGGCCACCAGTTCACCGTCGACCACACCGGCACCCACCCGGCGCGGGTCTCGACCGCCGACTCGGCGTACGAACGCGCCTTCGCCGGGCTCCTGGCCCGCGCGCGGTGAGCGACGCTCCCCGCGGCGGACCGCTTCCGGGCCGGACTATCGTCGGGGCATGACCGATCGCCCCCGTCGGCCCTGGCTGGCCCCCGACGACATCCGCTTCATGCTCGAGGACTGCGACACCTGGGCTGTGGTGGGCCTGAGCGGCAACCCCGACCGCACCGCCTACCGGATCGCGAAGTTCCTGCAGGACCGCGGCAAGCGGATCGTCCCGGTGCACCCCGACGCACCGACGGTGCTGGGCGAGCAGGGCTACGCAACGCTGGCCGACATCCCGTTCCCGGTCGACGTCGTGGACGTGTTCCGCCGATCCGAGGCGGCAGGCGAGTTCGCCGACCAGGCGGTGGCGATCAAGGCCCAGGCGGTCTGGTTCCAGCTCGGCGTGATCGACGAGGCGGCGTACGAACGCACTGTCGCCGCCGGGGTGCGGATGGTCATGGACACCTGCCCCGCCATCGAGTGGCCACGCCTGGCGGGGTCGGTGGCGTGATGGGCTTCGACTACCCGGAGACCAGGCGCGACGACACCGCCGAGACCCTGCACGGGACGCGGATCGAGGATCCGTACCGCTGGCTCGAGGACCCGGACTCCGAGGAGACCCGGGCCTGGGTGAAAGCGCAGAACGAGGTCTCGCGCGAGCACCTCGACGCGTTGGTCTCGCGCCCCTGGTTCCACGAGCGGCTGTCGGCGTACGTCAGCCGTCCACGGGCCGGCACGCCGGACAAGCTCGGTGAGCGGTACGTCGTCACCCGCAACGACGGCACCCTCGAGCAGGACCAGCTGTACGTCGCCGACACCCTCGACGAGCTGCGTGCCGGCGGCCGACTCCTGCTCGACCCGAACGAGTTCTCCGAGGACGGCACCTCGTCGCTGTTCGACCGCACGGCGAGCAGGGACGGCGCCCTGCTGGCCTACCTCGTCAGTGACGGTGGCAGCGACTGGACGTCGGTCCGGCTGCTCCCGCTCGACGGGTCCGAGCCGGCCGAGCCGTTCGAGACGCTCACCAACGTGAAGTTCTCGTCGGCGACGTGGCTGCCGGACCGCTCGTTCCTGTACCTGCACTACGAGGTGGACGGCACCGGCACCGGCACCGACGCCGCGGCCCTCCCCGGGGGTAGGCTCAGGCTGCACCGGGTCGGCACGCCACAGAGCGACGACGAGCTGGTCCTGGAGTTCCCGGAGAACCCACGCATCGGCGTGACCCCGGAGCTGTCCCACGACGGGCGGTACGTCGTGGTGAACATCCACGAGGGCACCTCCGAGAAGAACCGGCTCTGGGTCTACCCCGTCGAGGTGGACAGGGGCCGCGCGAGCCTCGGCAAGCCCCTCAAGGTCGTCGACGACGTGTACGCCGTCTTCGACTTCGTCCGCATCGACGGGGACCGGCTGTACCTGCGCACCGACCACGAGGCGCCCCTGGGCAAGGTGGTCAGCGTCGACCTGGGGTCGTTCGACCCCGCCGGGCTGAGCACCGAGGACGTCGTGCCCGAGACCGACGGCGCACTGTGGGCAGCGCAGGGAGCCGGCGACGAGATCCTCACGATCCACCTCGTGGATGCCCAGCCGAGGATCACCCGCTTCGCACTGGACGGCTCCGACCGGGGCGTCGTGCCCGTTGACGCCGGTACCGTGGTCGCCGTCAACGCCGAGGCCGGTGACCCGGAGGTGTTCATCGGCACCGCGTCGGTGTCCTCACCCCTCACGTCCTACCGGCTCGACCTCGCCGACGGTCGGGTCGAGGAGGTCACGGGCCTCGAGCAGGGGTCCTCGACCTGGACCGCGCCGGAGGTCGTGACCGAGCGTCGACGCGCGGCCAGTCTCGACGGGACGGAGATCCCGTACTTCCTCTTCCGGCACAGCGACCTGGCGCTCGACATGCCCCGGCCGACGCTGCTCTACGGGTACGGCGGCTTCAACATCCCGATCCTGAACCACTTCCGTCCGACGTTCTCGGCCTGGCTGGCCGCCGGCGGCGTACTCGCGGTCGCGAACCTGCGGGGCGGCAGCGAGTACGGCGCGGAGTGGCACGACGCGGGCCGGCTCCGGGAGAAGCAGAACGTCTTCGACGACTTCGCCGCGATCGCCGACCACCTTGTGGAGCAGGGCGTGACCACGCGGGAGCAGCTCGCCCTGCACGGCGGCAGCAACGGCGGCCTGCTGGTCGGCGCGGTGATCACCCAGCGACCCGACATCGCCGCGGTGGCGCTGCCGTCGGTGGGCGTGATGGACATGCTGCGCTTCCACCTGTTCACGATCGGCGCGGCCTGGATCGCCGACTACGGCTCGCCGGAGGACCCGGAGGAGTTCGCGGTGCTGCGGGAGTACTCACCGCTGCACAACATCGCGGACGGTACGTCGTACCCGGCCACGCTCGTGCTGACCGGCGACCACGACGACCGGGTGGTGCCGGCGCACAGCTTCAAGTTCACCGCCGCACTACAGCGGGCGCAGGTGGGTGCAGCGCCGGTGCTCGCCCGGATCGAGACGTCGACCGGTCACGCGCTCGGCAAGCCGGCCAGGGTCATCGCCAACGAGACCGCGGACCTGTTGGCCTTCGCCGCCGAGCACACCGGGCTGACACCTGACTGACCCTCCGATATCGGTAGTCCCACCGTGGTCTGGGGGTCACGCTCGGGCTACCGATATCGGTGGTCAGAAGCCGAGGCGGTGCTCGGACTCGCCACGCACCGCCTTGCCCTTCTCGCGCGCCGACGCGGCGAGGTCGTCCTGGAAGTCGACCAGCTTCTGGCGGAGCTCCGCGTCGGATGCGGCCAGGATGCGGACCGCGAGCAGGCCGGCGTTGCGGGCGTTGCCGATCGCCACGGCGGCGACCGGTACGCCGGCGGGCATCTGCACGATGGACAGCAGGGAGTCCAGGCCGTCGAGGTACTTCAGCGGCACCGGCACCCCGATCACGGGCAGGGGCGTCACCGACGCCAGCATCCCCGGCAGGTGGGCCGCGCCGCCGGCGCCGGCGATGATCACCGAGAGTCCCCGCTCGGCGGCGCTCTTCCCGTAGGCGAGCATCTCCTCGGCCATCCGGTGCGCGGAGACGACGTCCGCCTCGTGCGGCACGCCGAACTCCTCGAGCGCCTGCGCCGCGTCCTTCATCACCGGCCAGTCGGAGTCCGACCCCATCACGATGCCGACGCGGGGCGTGGTGTCGCCTGGCTGGACCGTCATCAGGTCACTCGCTCTCTTCGCCGAGTTCGCCGCGGAACCAGGCCGCGGCATGGAGGGCGCGTTCGCGCACCTCCTCGAGGTCGTCGCCGTACGCCGTGACGTGGCCGACCTTGCGCCCGGGCTTCACGTCCTTGCCGTACAGGTGCACCTTGATCCGGGGGTCGCGGGCGAGGACGTGCGGATAACCGGCGTACAGGTCACCGGACAGCCGCGCGTCGTCGCCGCCGAGGATGTTCACCATCACCGTCCACGGCGCGCGCGCCTCGGGCGCCCCGAGCGGCAGGTCGAGGACGCCGCGCAGATGGTTCTCGAACTGCCCGGTCACGGCGCCGTCCATGCTCCAGTGGCCGGTGTTGTGCGGCCGCATCGCGAGCTCGTTGACCAGCACCCGGCCGTCGCGGGTCTCGAACAGCTCGACCGCGAGGATGCCGGTCACGTCGAGCTCGGCGGCCACCTTCATCGCGATCTGCTGTGCCTCGATCGCGAGGCCCGCGGCCAGGTCCGGCGCCGGTGCCACGACCTCCCAGCAGATGCCGTCGCGCTGGACGGACTCGACCACCGGGTAGGCGGCGACCTGCCCGGACGGTGACCGCGCCACCAGCGCCGAGAGCTCGCGCCTGAAGTCGACCTTCTCCTCCGCGAGGATCCGGACGCCGGTCGAGCGGGCGGTCTCGAACGCCTCCGCGGCCTCCGCGGCGGTGCCCACCACCCACACCCCCTTGCCGTCGTAGCCGCCGCGTGTCGTCTTCAGCACCACGGGGAAGCCGCCCACACTGGCCGCGAACGCCTCGACGTCGTCGGTGCCGACCACGACCGCGTGCCGCGGGCACGGCACGTCGAGAGCGGTCAGCCGCTCCCGCATCACCGCCTTGTCCTGTGCGTGCACGAGAGCCTCGGGCCCGGGACGGCAGGCGTGCCCCTCGGCGGTCAGGGTGTGCAGGTGCTCGGTGGGGACGTGCTCGTGGTCGAACGTCACGACCGAGCATCCGTCGGTGATCTTGCGCAGCGTCTCGAGGTCGCGGTAGTCGCCGACGAGGGTGTCGGCCACCACCTGGGCGGCCGAGACGGTGGGGCCCTCGGCCAGCAACCGCAGGGGTACGCCGAGCGCGACGGCGGACTGCGCCATCATCCGGGCGAGCTGGCCGCCGCCGATGATCGCGACGGTTGGGGTGCTCACGGGGCCGACCCTATCGAGCGGGCGGTCGGCGCCCGGCGGGGGTCAGGAGGCGGACTGGGCGGCGGCCGGCTGGTCGGCGTACACGGGCGGGCTGAGCTCGAAGCGCAGGCCCCGGCCGCGGATGGTGGTGATCAGCGTCGGTCGGCGCGTGTCGTCGCCGAGCTTGCGGCGCACCCAGCCCAGGTGCACGTCGATGGTCTTGGCGGACGTCCAGAAGGTGGTCTGCCACACCTCACGCATCAGCTCCTCGCGGGTCACCACGTCGCCGGCGCGCGCGATCAGGTAGCTGACCAGGTCGAACTCCTTGTTCGACATGCGGATCTCCGCACCGTCGCGCCATACCCGACGCGTCGCGAGGTCCACGACAACCCCCTGCACACTCATCATGCTCGCCACAGTAAAGAGACAAATCGGACATGGTGTGCGGTTCGAGAAGGTTGGTCCGAAATGACTACCGGCCGGTCTAGTCAATCCGGGACTGCGGAGTCCGCTCAGGTGCGTCGCACCGTGACCGGTTCGACCACCCCGAAACCCCTCAGCGGCCGCGGCGGGAGCGCCCGCCACTCGAACTGGTCGTCCGGGAGCAAGGCGGCGGACCGGCTGTCCGTGATGACCCGGTTGCGTCTGGCCACCCCGGTCAGCCTGGCGGCCAGGTTCACCGGCGGGCCGAAGACGTCCCCGAGCCGCATCACCACCGCACCGGTGGCCATCCCGATCCGAACGTCGGGCAGGCGAGTGTCGTTGCCGATGACGTCGATGATCGACAACGCGATGTCCATGGCCTTGCCCGGGTCCTCGGAGACGAAGAGGACCGAGTCGCCCAGCGTCTTGATGATCCGCCCGTGCCGGCCCGCCACCACGTCGCCGCACCGGGACTCGAAGATCTCGACCATGTCGCCGATCCGGTCCTCGTCCATCTCGTTGGACAGCGCGGTGAACTGCACGAGGTCGGCGAACCCGACGGTGACCTCGACGGTGTGCAGGTCCTCGTCGTTGGCCCCGAGCGTCTCGACCCGGGCGACGGCCGCCGCGAGGTGGCGCCGCCAGGCGTAGACGAGGAGCCGCTCGAACGGGAGACCGACCTGCTCGGCGAGGCGGAGGGCGCTGCCGATCCGGCTGCCGGTCGCCTGGTCGCCGGCCTCGAGCTGCTCGACCCGGGACGCGAGCGTGCCGACCTGCCAGTCCGCGAGCCGGGCCACGGTCTGGCCGACCGCCCGGGTCAGCCGGACGGCGGTGTCGAAGTCGATCGCACCCTGCTCGACCGTGCTGACGATGGTGCTCAGCGCGGCCAGGTCGGCGTCGGTGAAGGCGGCACTCTCGCCGACGTCGGGGAACCCCAGCGCACGCCAGAGCCGCCGTGCGTCCTCGACCGGGACCCCGGCCGCCTCGGCCACCTCGTCGCTGGTGAGCCGCGGCGCGTCGCCGAGCAGCGTGGACTCCAGCTGCTCGCGGGTGAACGGGTCAGGCTCCGTCATCGGTCCGTTCGGATCCCGGGGTGGCCAGCCGGTGCAGCTCGTCGGACACCTGCATCTGCACGCGCTCGACCTGCGGGATGTCATGCAGGAGCACAGTGCCGGTCTCGCTGGCGTCGGAGACGACGAGCGTGCCGCAGCCGAACACCCGGTCGAGGATCCCGATGTCGAAGTCGACACCGCTGATCCGGTTGAGCGGGATGGTCCGGCCCTGCTTGGCGATGAAACCGCTGCGCTTGATGAACCGGCGGTTGGTGAAGGTGTACGACGTGGTCAGCCACGCGATGAACGGCTTGACCACCCACCAGAGGGCGACCAGCCCGGTGAGCAGCCAGATCACGATCTGCACCAACGGCTTCGCGCTCGACTCCGGCACGATCGTGACCAGGAACCCGGCCACGCCCGCCAGCACGATCAGCAGCAGCGCGGGCACGAGCAGCGCCTTCACATGGGTGCGGGTGCTGACGACGATGTGCTCGCCCTCGTTGAGGAGCCGGCTCGGGAAGGACACGCGACGATCATGGCACGCAGGGACTCACTGCGGTCGCACGTGGATCACGTCGCCGGCGCCGAGCACGGTCTCGCCCTGGGAGGTGCGCACCACCAGCCGGCCGTCGGCGTCGATGCGCACCGCCTCACCGTTCAGGTCGTCCCCGCTCGGCAGCCGGACGCGCACCGTGCGGCCGAGGGTGTCGCACAGCTCGGTGTACGCCGCGTGCAGCTCCCTCGGCTCCGCACCGGCCGCCCGCCACGCGTCGTACCGCGCGGCGAGTGCCTCCAGGATCCCGGCCAGCAGGGCCACCCGGTCCACGGTCGTGCCTGCGGCGCGCTCGAGGGAGGTCGCGGTCGGGACCGGCAGCTCGCCCGCGGTCTGCGAGACGTTGAGCCCCACCCCGACGACGGCGCCGGCCCGGCGCGGGCCGTCGACCCGCTCGACGAGGATGCCGCAGACCTTCCGCTCCTCCGCGAGCACGTCGTTGGGCCACTTCAGCGCGACGTCGACCCCGACCGTGCGACGTACTCCCTCGGCCACGGCCACGCCGGTGAGGAGGGGCAGCCACGGCCAGCGCGCGACCGGGGCCTCGTCGGGGGTGAGGAGCACCGAGAAGGTCAGCGCCGCGCCCGCCGGCGTCACCCAGCTGCGGTCGAGCCGGCCCCGTCCGGCGGTCTGGTGGTCGGCGACCACGACCAGCCCCTCGGGCTCTCCCGCGCGCAGCCGCGCGGCGACGACCGCGTTGGTGGACGGGGACTCGGCGAGCACCTCCGCACGCCACCGGCCGCCACCCAGCGCGGTCGCGACGGCCCCCGCTTCGAGTGGTGGGCGGCCGGACGAGGCGGTGTTCACAGGCACTAGTGTCACGTCTGACGAACACGAGGAGAGGATCACCCGTGAGCGAGGCAGTGGCGAGCAACCCGGACGAGGGCACCGAGGTCCCGCCCGACATCGACATCCACACCAGCGCCGGCAAGGCCGACGACCTCACCCGTCGCCTCGACGAGGCCGTGCACGCCGGCTCCGCGCGGGCGATCGAGAAGCAGCACGCGAAGGGCAAGAAGACCGCGCGCGAGCGGATCGAGGAGCTGCTCGACGAGGGCTCGTTCATCGAGCTCGACGAGCTGGCCCGGCACCGCTCGACCGCGTTCGGGATGCAGCAGAACCGGCCGTACGGCGACGGCGTGGTGACCGGCTACGGCACCGTCGACGGTCGCCAGGTGTGCGTGTTCGCGCAGGACTTCACCGTCTTCGGCGGATCCCTCGGCCAGGTCTTCGGCGAGAAGATCGTGAAGGTCATGGACCTCGCCATGAAGACCGGCTGCCCGATCATCGGGATCAACGATTCCGGTGGTGCGCGGATCCAGGAGGGCGTCGTCTCGCTCGGCCTCTACGGCGAGATCTTCCGCCGCAACGTGCACGCGTCCGGCGTGATCCCGCAGATCTCGCTGATCATGGGGCCCTGCGCCGGCGGCGCGGTCTACTCCCCCGCGGTCACCGACTTCACGGTGATGGTCGACCAGACCTCGCACATGTTCATCACCGGTCCCGACGTGATCAAGACCGTCACCGGCGAGGACGTGTCGATGGAGGACCTCGGCGGTGCCCGGTCGCACAACACCAAGTCCGGCAACGCGCACTACATGGGCCACGACGAGTCCGACGCGATCGAGTACGTCAAGGCGCTGCTGTCCTACCTGCCGCAGAACAACCTCGACGAGCTGCCGTCGTACGACGAGATCGCGGACCTCGAGGTCAACGACACCGACCGGGCGCTCGACACGCTGATCCCGGACTCCCCCAACCAGCCCTACGACATGCACACGGTGATCGAGTCGGTGCTGGACGACGAGGAGTTCCTCGAGGTCCAGGCGCTGTTCGCGCCCAACATGGTGGTCGGCTACGGCCGGGTCGAGGGACGTCCGGTGGGTGTGGTCGCCAACCAGCCGATGCAGTTCGCCGGCACCCTCGACATCGACGCGTCGGAGAAGGCCGCCCGCTTCGTGCGCACCTGCGACGCGTTCAACATCCCGGTGCTGACGTTCGTCGACGTGCCAGGCTTCCTGCCCGGCACCGACCAGGAGTGGAACGGCATCATCCGCCGCGGCGCGAAGCTCATCTACGCGTACGCCGAGGCGACCGTCCCGCTGGTCACGATCATCACCCGCAAGGCGTACGGCGGGGCCTACGACGTGATGGGGTCCAAGCACCTCGGCGCCGACATCAACCTGGCCTGGCCCACCGCGCAGATCGCGGTCATGGGCGCGCAGGGCGCCGTGAACATCCTGTACCGCTCCGAGCTCGCCTCGGCCGACGACCCGGAGACCCGGCGCACCGAGCTGATCACGGAGTACGAGGACCACCTCGCCAACCCGTACCTCGCGGCCGAGCGCGGGTACGTCGACGCGGTCATCCACCCGCACGAGACGAGGTCCGAGATCGTCCGCGCCCTGCGGTTGCTGCGCACGAAGCGGGAGACGCTGCCGCCCAAGAAGCACGGGAACATCCCACTGTGACCGGTAGGGAACGATCAGAGACTGTGACCGGTAGGGAACGATCAGAGACTGTGACCGGCACCGACGGACCGGTCGTCGAGCCCGTCGAGACGCCCGCTCCGGTGCTGTTCTCGGTCAAGGGGGACGCGACACCGGAGGAGGTGGCCGCCCTGGTGGCCGTGCTCCAGGGGATCGCGGCCTCGGGGGCACCTCCGGCGAAGCCGCCCCGCTCGGAGTGGGCCTCCCCCCACCGCGCCGTGCGCGGCTTCCACGCTTCCGGCACCGGCGGCTGGCGCTCGAGCTCGATGCCCCACTGACGCGGTCGACCCCTGTCTTGGTCCTAGGGTGCTCCCTGTGACTGATGCTGACCTCCCCGCACCCGCCCGGCCCGTGGACGCCGTCGCCGACGCCTACGTCGAGGACTACTGCGCGCTCGACCCGGTGGCCGCGACGTACCTGGGTGTCCCCGGGCACGAGAGCCGGCTCACCGACTACTCCCCCGACGGCTTCGCCGCCCGCGAGGCGCTCACCCGCAAGGCGCTGGCCGACGCCACCGCCGCGGCGCCGAGCGACGAGCGCGAGCAGGTCGCCAAGGACGCGTTCCTGGAGCGACTGGGCCTCGAGGTCGAGATGTACGACGCCAAGGTGCCGCAGTCGCAGGTCTCGGTGATCACCAGCGCGCTGCACGAGATCCGCTCCGTGCTCGACCTGATGGACACTTCCGACGACGCGGCCTGGGAGCACGTCGACGCCCGGCTGGCTGCGTTCCCCGAGGCGCTCGAGGGCTACCGCGTGACTCTGCTGCAGTGCGCCGACGACGGACATGTCGCCGCACGGCGGCAGATCGCCGAGGTCGCGAGCCAGGTCCGGCAGTGGACCGGGCAGCAGGGTTCGGGCGGCAACTTCTTCACCGGGTTCGTGGACGGGTCGCACCGGCAGGGCCGGCTGCGCGAGGGGCTCGACCGGCACGCCCGCGAGGCCAGCGAGGCCACGGCGGCGTTCGGCCGGTTCCTCGACGAGGAGCTGGCACCGCGCGGCCGGGAGACCGAGGCCTGTGGTCCCGACCTGTACTCCCTCGGCTCCCGCTACTTCCTCGGCTCCGACGTCGACCTGCTCGAGACCTACGCGTGGGGCTGGGAGGAGCTGGCCCGCATCGAGAAGGACATGGTCCGCGTCTCCGGCCAGATCGTGCCGGGCGGATCGATCGACGACGCCGTCGCCGCGCTCGACGCCGACCCGGCCCGCAACATCACCGGCAAGCAGGAGTTCGCGGCCTGGATGCAGGAGCTGGCCGACCGCACGATCACCGAGATGGCCGACGTCCACTTCGACATCCCCGAGCCGATCCGCCGGATCGAGTGCAGGATCGCGCCCACCTCCGACGGCGGCATCTACTACACCGGGCCGTCCGAGGACTTCAGCCGACCCGGCCGGATGTGGTGGGCCGTGCCCGACGGCCAGACGGAGTTCTCCACCTGGCGCGAGGTCACGACCGTCTACCACGAGGGCGTGCCCGGTCATCACCTGCAGGTCGCGCAGACCGCCTACCGCCACGACCTGCTGAACCGATGGCAACGGCTGATGTGCTGGGTCTCCGGGCACGGCGAGGGCTGGGCGCTCTACTCGGAGCGGCTGATGGACGACCTCGGGTACCTCGCCGATCCGGGCGACAATCTCGGGATGCTCGACGCCCAGGCCTTCCGCGCCGCCCGCGTGGTCATCGACATCGGCATGCACCTGCTGCTCGAGATCCCGGAGGACAACCCCTTCGGCTTCCACGCCGGCGAGACCTGGAACCGCGAGCTCGGGCTCCAGTTCCTCCGAGAGCACACCCGGATGGAGGACGAGCTGCGCAAGTTCGAGATCAACCGCTACCTGGGCTGGCCCGGCCAGGCCCCGTCCTACAAGGTGGGCGAGCGGATCTGGCTGCAGGCACGCGACGACGCCATGGCACGGCTCGGCGACGCCTTCGACCTCAAGACGTTCCACCGGGCCGCCCTCGACCTCGGCTCGATCGGGCTCGACCCGCTGCAGGCGGCACTGGCCCGGATCTCGTGAGCCGGTTCGTCCTGGCGTCCGCCTCGCCGGCCCGGCTGGCCACGCTGCGCGACGCGGGCGTCGAGCCGCGCGTGGTCGTCTCCGGTGTGGACGAGTCGCAGGTGACGGACACCGACCCCGCCATGCTGGCCGCGCGGCTCGCCGAGCTCAAGGCCAGGGCGGTGCTCGACCGCGTGCAGCCCGAGGACACGTCGTGGGTGCTCGGCTGCGACTCGGTGCTCGAGCTCGACGGGCGGCTCCTCGGCAAGCCTGGTGGCGCGGCCGAGGCGGTCTCCCGCTGGCGCGACATGCGCGGCCGCTCCGGCGTACTGCACACCGGGCACTGCCTCATCGACGTCGCGACCGGCCGGCAGGTCCTGCGCCCTGTCGACACGGTCGTCCATTTCGCGGACGTGACCGACGAGGAGATCGACGCCTACGTCGCGACTGGCGAGCCGCTGCACGTCGCGGGTGCGTTCACCGTGGACGGGCTCGGTGGCGCCTTCGTGCGCGGCCTCGAGGGCGACCCGCACAACGTGGTGGGGCTGAGCCTGCCGGCCCTGCGCGAGATGTTCGCGGAGCTCGGCGTGCGCTGGACCGACCTCTGGACCCGCTGAGTTGTCAGAGCGTCAGACGGCTATGACCGGCTGAGGATCTGACAACTCAGCGGAGCACGGAGGGGGCGGCCGCCTCCCAACGCTCGCGCCAGCCGCCGATGGGCGCGACGCCGATCCGTTCCAGGGCGCCGTGGCCGAGCACGCTGTACGCCGGGCGGGGTGCCGGCCGGACGAACGCGTCGCTCGTGGTCGGTGTCACGACGGCCGGGTCGAGCCCGGCCGCGGCGACCACGGCCCGCGCGAAGTCGAACCACGAGCACCTGCCAGACGAGGTTGCGTGGTAGGTGCCGGCCGGCGCGTCCGCCTCGACCAGCCGCACCACCAGGTCGGCGACGTCGGCGGTCCAGGTGGGCTGGCCGACCTGGTCGTCCACCACGCTGACGGCGCCCTTCTCCCGCGCCACCCGGGCGATCGTCTTGGGGAAGCAGCCGCCGTGCGCGCCGTAGAGCCAGGCGGTCCGCACGACGTGGTGCCGCCCCGGCAGCGCGGCCCGCACCGCCTCCTCACCGGCGGCCTTCGTCCGCCCGTAGGCCGACCGTGGCGCTGTGCGGGCGTCCTCGGCGTAGGGGGTCGTGGCGTGTCCTTCGAACACGTAGTCGGTGCTGATCTGCACGAGGCGGCCAGTCGTCCCGGCGACCGCGCGGGCGAGGATGTCGGGGACGACGCCGTTGGCCTCGAGCGCCTCGGCCTCGTGGGTCTCGGCGTCGTCGACGGCGGTCCACGCGGCACAGTTCACGACCAGGTCGTGGCCCTCCACCAGCTCGCGCACCGCTCCCGGGTCGTGAAGGTCCGCCGTGGAGCGCACCGCGGCGGTGACGTCGTACTCCCGCGATCGGAGCAGGCCGACGACGTCGGTGCCGAGCATCCCGGCGGATCCGGTGACCAGCCAACGCACCTTGGTCCCCTGTCGGTCGAAGTGGATGGGTGCGGCCGCACCGCGCGACGGACCCGGCCGAGCGATTTGTACCCTAGCCGGATGGAGATCCGTGAGCTGAAGGTCGGGGACGCCTACGAGGTGACGCCGAAGATCCTCGGCGACAGCCGCGGCGCGTTCCTCGAGTGGTTCCGCGCCGACCGCCTCCAAGAGACGACCGGGCGACGGCTGGACCTCCTCCAGGCCAACGCCTCCATCTCACGGGCCGGGGCCGTCCGCGGCATCCACTTCGCGGACGTCCCGCCGGGGCAGGCGAAGTACGTCTCCTGCCCGCGCGGCGCGCTGCTCGACGTGGTGGTCGACATCCGGGTCGGATCTCCCACGTTCGGAGCGTGGGACACGGTGCTCCTCGACGACGTCGATCGAAGAGGCGTGTTCGTCTCCGAGGGTCTCGGCCACGGGTTCATGGCGCTCGAGGACGACACGATGATCAGCTACCTGTGCAGCGCGCCGTACACCCCCGCGCGCGAGCACGGCGTGCACCCGCTCGACCCGGCCATCGGCATCGAGTGGCCCACCACCGGGCGCAATGGCGCGCCCCTCGAGCCGCTGCTCTCCACCAAGGACACGGAAGCGCCGTCGCTTGCGGACGCCGAGCAGCAGGAGCTGTTGCCGTCGTACGACGCCGTCCAGTCGTTCCTGGCCTCGCTGCGCGGCTGAGCTGCTCCCTGGTCAGCCGGGCTTGGTCGCCAGCAGGTTGAACTCGTTGTACGTGAAGGCCTTGCCCGCGAACCGGGGAAACGGAAAGCTCGCCGCCCGCTCCGGCACCAGACCGACCGACCGAGCCAGCTCGGCGAGATCGTCATTGGTCGTGAAGCGCTCGTGGGTGGCGTCGCTCTTGTAGCCCCGTTCCTGCGGACAGATGAAGAAGACCTTGCCGCCCGGCTTGACGTACGGCAGGTACTCCCGCACCAGCTTCTGTCCCAGCTCGGCCGCCATGTGCTCGATGACGTGAGCAAGGAGCATGGAGTCGAACGAGCCGACCGCTGCATGTGGCGACGAGACGAACTCCTCCGACGTGTACGCGGTGAAACCTCGCCTCCGGGCGATCTCGACCGAGGCCGCGTTGTGATCCACACCCACCGACCCGGGCGCCAGGGTCGCGAGGTTGCGACCGATCCCACAACCCACGTCGAGGGTCTTGCCGAGGCCCTGGCGCCGAAGGTTCCACTGATACGGAGCCTGGACGTTCAGCAGCCGCTTCCAGGTCGCAGTCTCCTTGCGTACGAGCCTGTCGGCGTACGCCGCGCGCTTGGTGCTCGCGGGTGGCGTCGACTCGTCGCCGTGGTTGCTCTGTGCCATCGGTGCTCCCTCCGCTTCGCGGACAGGATCCGCGCTCGCCCCTACAGGCGAGAGGCCACGGGCATGGTAGTCGTTAGGATGCGCCGCATGTCGGCCCGCTGGAGGTTCCATGCCTGAGGACCGACCAAGGGCCACCGCCCGCGACGGAGCGCGATCGGCCGCAACCGTCGGGGCGGGGCTGATCCTGCTGGCGATCTCGGCGAGCGTGTTCCTCGTCGTCGCCGCCCGGGCCACGGGTCCCGAGCAGTTCGCCGGTCTGGCGGTGTTGTGGACGCTGGTCTACACGGTTGGGATCGGGCTCTTCCTGCCGTTCGAGCAGGAAGTCGCGAGGGCGGTCGCGGACCGGGCGACGAGAGGCGAAGGCGCCCGACCAGTGGTCACCCGGGCCGCCGTCGCGGCCGGGGGTCTCTTCGTCGTCGGGACTGCGATCCTGGCGCCCCTGTCCCCGTGGATGGTCGACACGCTCTTCGACGGGTCGTGGACCCTCGCCTTGGCGTTGCTGCTCGCGTCCCTCGGACTCGCTGCCCAGTACCTGCAGCGCGGGGCGCTGTCCGGGTCCGGCCTGTTCGGCTCCTACGCCACCCAGCTCGGCGTGGAGGGTGTCCTGCGCCTGACCGGGTGCATCGCCCTGCTGGCGATCGGGGTGGGAGTTCCTGGCCCCTACGCGCTCCTGCTCGCCGCGGCTCCACTCCTGTCGGTCGTGGCGGTCGCGCGACCCTTCGCCCGGGTGAGTCTCGTGCCCGGCCCTGCCGCCTCGTGGCGAGAGCTGTCGAGCAACCTGGGCTGGCTCCTCGCGGCCTCCCTGGCGGCCCAGGGCCTGGCCAACCTCGCGACGGTGGCGGTCAAGCTCCTGGCGGACGCCGGTGAGACGGCCGCTGCCGGGCACTTCCTGGCCGGGTTCACGGTCGCGCGGCTCCCCCTGCTCGTGTTCGCGGCGGTGCAGGCCGTCCTGCTTCCGAGCCTCACCCGCAACCTTGCCGAGGGCGCGCACGGTCGCTTCCACCGCCAGCTCCGTCTCGTCCTGTGGGTGACGGCGGCCCTGGGCCTCGTCGGCGTGGCCGGCTCGTTCGCACTGGGGCCAGAGGTGCTGCGGCTCCTCTTCGGTCCGGAGTTCGACATCCAGCGGCTCGACTTGGCGGCCCTGAGCCTGGGGACCGCGATCTACATGCTGGCTCTCGTGCTGCAGCCTGCGGTGATCGCACTGGACAGGCACCGGGTGAACGCCATGGCCTGGGTGGCAGGACTGGGAGTCTTCGTGGCTTGCCTGGCCATCCCGCTGGGCACGTTCGCCCGCGTCGAGGTGGCTCTCGTGCTCGGCAGTCTGACCGTCGTCGGCGCCCTGGCGGCACCTGTGCTGCGGCATCTGGCCGAACTGGACGATGTCAGTCCAGATCCCGATCTGGCGGCTTCACGCATCGGGCTGGAGTGAGTCGACCGACTCAGGCCCGTGCGCCCTCCAGCGCGGCCTTCTCACGGCGGCGCTCCAGCCGCCGCGGGCTCAGGAAGATGAACCGCCGGAACGCCCAGAAGCGTGCGGCGGTCCCCAGCCCGAGCCCGACGACGTTGGCCGCGATGTTGTCCGACAGCGGGTCGGTGAGGTCGAGCACGTAGCGCGTGAACGCCAGGCACCCGACCGGGATCAGCATCGACAGGGTGTTGACCAGGAAGAACGCCAGCCGACCACCCGCAGGCCCGACCGCCTCGCGGTCGCGGAAGGCCCAGGACCGGCTGCCGCGGTAGCTGACGAGCATGCCCACGGTGTTCGCCAGCACGAACGCGAGGATCGGCTGGGCGTTCAGCGGTCCCGGTCCACCGAGGTAGCCGTGCACCAGTCCGTTGAAGAGCACGAAGGCGACCAGCGTCGCCACCCCACCCACGGTGAGGAACTTGGAGGCCTCGGCCGCGAACCGATGCAGCCGTCGACCCATGCGCGCAACCCTATGGGGTCACTCCACGGGCAGGCCGCGGCCGCGCGCGATGAGCATGCGCTGGACCTCGGAGGTGCCCTCGCCGATCTCGAGCACCTTGGCGTCGCGGTAGAACCGCGCGACCGGGTACTCCTCCATGAAGCCGTAGCCGCCGAACACCTGGGTGGCGATCCGGGTGGCCGTGACGGCCGACTCGGTGGCGTACAGCTTGGCGACCGCGGCGGCCTGCTTGAACTCCTTCATCGGCCGACCCGCGTCCTTCAGCGCCGCCGCCTTGTAGGTCAGCAGCCGGGACGCCTGGAGCATCACGTCGAGGTCCGCGATCTGGAAGGCGACGCCCTGCTTCGAGCCGATGGGTACGCCGAACGTGGTGCGCTCGCCGGCGTACTGGAGGCTCATGTCCAGGCAGGCCTGGATGCAGCCGACAGCCAGCGCCGCGATGGCCACCCGGCCGTCGTCGAGCGTGGCGAGGAACTGCGCGAAGCCGCGACCCCGCTCGCCGAGGAGGTTCGTCTCGGGCACGCGCACGTCGGTGAACGTGAGCGGATGGGTGTCGGAGGCGTGCCAGCCGAGCTTGTCGTAGGCCGGCTCGGCGGTGAAGCCGGGCGTGCCCAAGGGCACGATGATCGTGGAGATCTCGGGCCTCTCGCGGCCGGCTCCGTCGGTCGAGCCGGCCCCGGTGCGTGCGGTGACCGTCACCACCGACGTGATGTCGGAGCCGGAGTTAGTGATGAACTGCTTCGCCCCGTTGACTACCCACTCGCCGTCGACGAGCTCCGCCCGGGTCTTGGTGGCACCCGCGTCGGAGCCGGCACCCGGCTCGGTCAGGCCGAACCCGGCCAGCGTCCGGCCGGCGACCAGGTCCGGCAGCCAGGTCTGCTTCTGCTCGTCGGTGCCGAAGGTGAGGATCGGGTTGATGCCGAGACCGACGGCGGCCTCGAGGGTGATGCCCATCGACTGGTCGACCCGGCCGATCTCCTCGATCGCCAGGCACAGCGACGTGAAGGCACCTTCCTCGCCCGTGAGCCCGGCGCCGCCGTACTCCTCCGGCGCGGTCAGCCCCATCAGCCCGAGCGCGCCCATCTTCTGCACGACGTCGGAGGGGAAGTGGTGCTTGCGGTCCCACTCGGCGGCGTGCGGCGCGATCTCGGCCTCGGCGAACTCGCGGACGGACCGGCGGAACGCCTCGTGCTCGGCGGACAGCTCGTAGCTCATCGGATCTCCCGGAGGGTGTGCGTGGTCTACCACGTCTTACGCTTACGTCAACGTAAGCGAGGGTAGGACGCTTCCGCTACGGAAGCACAAGCCCACCGGCTCTGCATCGACGGACGGCGGCACAGTGGACCAGACCTGGACGATCACCCAGCTCGCGGACGAGCACGGCATCACCCTGCGCACCCTGCGCCACTACGAGGACGTCGGTCTGCTCACACCCGAGCGGCGCGGCACCACGCGGGTCTTCCACCACCGCGACCGGATCCGGCTCCGGCTGATCCTGCGTGGCAAGCGGCTCGGGTTCACGCTGCCGGAGATCGCCACCATCGTCGACATGTACGACGACCAGCCCGGCGAGGCCGGCCAGCTGCGCTACCTCCTGGACCAGATCGAAGTACGCCGGGAGGAGCTCGCCCAGCGACGCCGCGACATCGACGACACCCTGGCCGAGCTCGCCGAGGTGGAGGCCCGCTGTCGCGACGACCTGTCGAAGCTCGCCTAGCCCCGGAGTGCTTGGATCGGGACATGCGCTACGCCATCACCGGCGCGACCGGGTTCGTCGGCGGCGCCGTCGCCCGCCGGCTGCGCGAGGAGGGCCACGAGGTGGTCGCCCTGGTCCGCGACCCGGCGCGGGCGACCGCCCTCGCCGACCTCGGCGTCGATCTGCTGCCCGGCGACCTCGACGACGTCGCCGCGCTGGACCGGCTGTGCACCGGCGTGGACGGGCTCTTCCACGTCGCCGGCTGGTACAAGCTCGGCCAGCGCGACCCGTCGGAAGGTGACCGGGTCAACGTCGTCGGCACCCGCAACGTGCTCGAGGCGGCCCTCCGCAACGGCGTACGACGGGTCGTCTACACGAGCACCCTCGCGGTGAACTCCGACACCGAGGAGCAGGTCCTCGACGAGACCTACCGCTTCACAGGTGAGCACCTCTCGCACTACGACCGCACGAAGGCCGAGGCCCACGACGTCGCGCTCGAGCTGGCCGGCCGGGGCCTCCCGGTCGTGATCGTCCAGCCGGGCCTGGTCTACGGCCCCGGGGACACGGCGCAGACCGGTGCCTTCATCGCGCAGGTCGTCGCCGGGAAGCGACCGATGGTCCCAGGGGCCGGAGGTGTGTGCTGGGCGCACGTCGACGACGTCGCGGCCGGGCACCTGCTCGCGATGGAACACGGCGAGCCCGGGCGCTCCTACATGCTGGCGGGCCCGCGCGCCACGCTGGCCGACGGACTCGGCCGGGTGGCCCGGATCGCCGGAACCCAAGGCCCGCTCGTGCTGCCGGAGCGACTCGTGCAGGCCGGCGCGAAGGCGATCGGACTGGTCGGTCGCCTCGTCCCGCTGCCGCCCGACTACGCGGCGGAGACGATCCGTGCCGGGCTCGCGACCTACTACGGCAGCCCGGCCCGCGCCGAGCGCGAGCTCGGCTGGCGGGCACGCCCGCTGGACGAGGGGCTGCGACAGACCGTCGACGCTCTCCGCTGACCAGGGATCGCGGCCGCTGTCCGGCCAGCAGCCTGCCGAGCGCCACCGGGCCGGTCAGCCCTAGACTCCCGAGGGACATACGCGAGGTGCAAGGAGATCGAACCCGTGGCCGTTCAGCCGAAGGTCAAGCCGCTCCAGAAGGTCCTCATCGCCAACCGTGGCGAGATCGCGGTCCGGGTCATCCGGGCCTGCAAGGACGCGGGCATCGGCAGTGTCGCGGTGTACGCCGAGCCCGACCGGGACGCGCTGTTCGTGCGGCTCGCCGACGAGGCGCACAGCCTGGGTGGGGCCACCCCGGGCGACTCGTACCTCTCCATCGAGAAGATCATCGACGTCGCCAAGAAGAGCGGCGCCGACTCCGTGCACCCCGGCTACGGCTTCCTCGCCGAGAACTCCTCCTTCGCCCAGGCAGTGCTCGACGCGGGCCTCGTCTGGATCGGTCCGCCGCCCGCCGCCATCGACGCGCTCGGTGACAAGGTGCAGGCCCGGCACATCGCGCAGAAGGTCGGCGCTCCGCTCGTCGCCGGCACCAAGGACCCGGTCGAGAGCGCCGACGAGGTGGTCACCTTCGCCAAGGAGCACGGCCTCCCGATCGCGATCAAGGCGGCTTTCGGCGGCGGCGGACGCGGCCTGAAGGTGGCCCGCAAGGAGGAGGAGGTCGCCGAGCTCTACGAGTCCGCGGTGCGGGAGGCGATCGGCGCGTTCGGCCGCGGCGAGTGCTTCGTCGAGCGGTACCTCGACAAGCCGCGCCACGTCGAGACCCAGTGCCTCGCCGACCAGCACGGCAACGTCGTCGTCGTCTCCACGCGTGACTGCTCGCTGCAGCGCCGCCACCAGAAGCTCGTCGAGGAGGCGCCCGCGCCGTTCCTCTCCGAGGAGCAGATGGCCACGCTCTACGACTCCTCCAAGGCGATCCTCAAGGAGGCGAAGTACGTCGGCGCCGGCACCTGCGAGTTCCTCGTCGGCCAGGACGGCACCATCTCCTTCCTGGAGGTCAACACCCGCCTGCAGGTCGAGCACCCGGTCTCCGAGGAGGTC
Source organism: Nocardioides sp. (assembly GCF_035697785.1). GTDB lineage: Bacteria > Actinomycetota > Actinomycetes > Propionibacteriales > Nocardioidaceae > Nocardioides_B. The sequence continues at coordinate 7,321 of NZ_DASSCL010000129.1, read as the reverse complement.
ACCGGCATCGACCTGGTCCGTGAGATGTTCCGCATCGCCGCCGGCGAGGAGCTCGGCTACGACGACCCGAAGGTCGAGGGCCACTCGATCGAGTTCCGGATCAACGCCGAGGACGCCGGCAGCAACTTCATGCCCGCCCCCGGCACCCTGACCCGCTGGCACCAGCCCTCCGGTCCGGGCGTCCGCGTCGACGGCGGCTACGACCAGGGCGAGACGGTTCCCGGCGCGTTCGACTCGCTGGTCGCCAAGCTCATCGTCACCGGCGTCGACCGCACCCAGGCGCTGCAGCGGTCCCGCCGAGCGCTCGACGAGTTCGTGGTCGAAGGCATGCCGACGGTCATCCCGTTCCACTCGGCGGTCGTGCACGACCCGGCGTACGTCGGCAGCCCGGCCGACAAGCCCGAGTCGTTCGACGTCTACACGCAGTGGATCGAGACCGAGTTCGACAACCAGATCCCGCCGTACGCCGGGTCCGCCGAGGGCGAGGACGCCGAACCCGAGGACCGGCAGCGGATCACCGTCGAGGTCGGCGGCCGCCGGCTCGACGTGGTCATCCCGGCCGGTTTGGGCGGGCTCGCAGGCGCCGCCGCCGGAGGCGCCGGGGCGAAGAAGCCGAAGCGGGCCAAGAGCAAGAAGGCCGGAGCCGCGGCCAGCGGCGACGCCGTCGCCTCCCCGATGCAGGGCACCATCGTCAAGGTGGCGGTCGAGGAGGGCCAGGAGGTCGCGGAGGGCGATGTCATCGTCGTGCTCGAGGCGATGAAGATGGAGCAGCCGCTCAAGGCCCACAAGGCCGGCACGGTCACCGGGCTCGACGCCGAGGTCGGCGCGTCCGTGTCGAGCGGCGCCGTGCTCTGCGAGATCAAGGACTGAGCCGCTGCGCATCCACGTCCTCGTCTTCGACGCGTTCGGCGGCGGGGGCGTGGCCCGCACGGTCGTCAACCTCTGCAACCACCTGGCGCCGTCGCACGACGTCGAGCTGGTCAGCCTGTTCCGAAGCCGGCACACGCCGCGGTTCGCGCACCATCCTGAGCTCGAGGTCACGGTCCTGCACCCGACGCCGCGCCGCCCGAGCCGGCTGCGCGGCCGGATCAGCGCCCGCCCGAGCCGGCTGCAGCCCGCGCCGGGCGAGCCGCGGATGAACCGGCTGACCGACCTGCTGCTGCGCCGCCACCTCGCGACGGTCGGCGATGGCGTGATCGTCTCCACCCGGCCGTCGCTGCACCTCGCCGCCCTCCAGCTCGCCTCGCGAGGAGCGGCGGTCGTCGTCGGCCAGGACCACGGCCACTTCGACGCGCGCTACGAGAACCCGCGGCTGGCCGCCGTCCTCGACTGGGCGGTCCCCCGCCTGGATGCCCTCGCCGTGCTCACCGAGGCGGACGCGACCGACTACCGGGCCCGCTACCCCGACGCGGCGGACCGGATCCGACACCTCCCCAACGCGCTGCCCTGGCCGATCCCCGAAGTGCCCGCGCCGCTCGACGTCAAGGTCGTCGTGACGGCCGGGCGGCTCGACGTCAACAAGGGCCACGCCCGGATGATCCGGGCGTTCGCACCGGTCGCCGAACGCCATCCCGAGTGGCAGCTGCACATCTACGGCGCCGGGTCGGAGGACCGCGCGATCGAAGGGCTGATCGACGAGCTCGGGCTGGTCGGCCGGGTGCGGCTGATGGGCTACACGCTCGACCTGCGCGGCGTGCTCTCACAGGCGTCGGTGTACGCACTGGCGTCGTACTCCGAGAGCTTCTCGATGTCACTCATCGAGGCCATGAGCGTCGGCCTCCCGCCGGTCGCGATGGACTGCCCGCGCGGGCCGCGGGAGATCGTCGACGACGGCGTCAACGGTTTCCTGGTGCCGGACGACGACGGGGAAGCCTTCACCGCCGCCCTGCTCCGGCTCGTCGAGGACGAGGCACTGCGCCGCTCGCTCGGCGCCCGTGCGCACCGGGACTCGCAACGCTGGTCGATGAGCGCGGTCGGGCGGGCCTGGGAGCGGCTGCTCGTCGAGAGGACCCGGCGCCTCGACGGGCGGGCCGGCTGAGCCCTAGCGTGGCGACACGACGACGGACGGAGAAGCTCATGGCACTCACCCTCGGACTGCTCGCCACGTTGGAGGCCAAGCCCGGGAAGGAGCAGGCCCTCGCGGACTTCCTGGTCGCCGGCCAGGCCCTCGCCCAGGCGGAGGCCGGGACGGTGGTCTGGTACGCCTTCCGCATCGACGAACGCACCTTCGGGATCTTCGACGCGTTCGAGTCCGAGGATGCTCGGCAGGCGCACGTGAACGGGGAGATCCCGCGTGCCCTGGCGGAGCAGGGCGCGGAGCTGCTCGCCGCTGAACCGGCGATCCGTCCGGTCGACGTACTCGCGACGAAGCTCTGATCGCCGGTCGGACGGCCCGCGCCGCCCGGGAGCCCTCCCACTAGCCTCGGGGCCATGTTCAACAAGGTGCTGGTGGCCAACCGGGGCGAGATCGCGGTGCGGGCGTTCCGTGCTGCCTACGAGCTCGGCGCGCAGACCGTCGCGGTCTTCCCGCACGAGGACCGCGGGTCGGAACACCGGCTCAAGGCCGACGAGGCCTACGAGATCGGCGAACGGGGTCACCCGGTGCGCGCCTACCTCGACCCGGAGGCGATCGTCGCCACCGCACGTCGCGCCGGAGCCGACGCCATCTACCCCGGTTACGGCTTCCTCTCGGAGAACCCGCTGCTGGCCGAGGCCTGTGCCAACGCCGGGATCACGTTCATCGGCCCCACCGCCGACGTGCTCACCCTCACCGGCAACAAGGCCCGCGCGATCGCCGCGGCCAAGCAGGCCGGCGTTCCCACCCTCGCCTCGGTCGAGCCGGGCACCGACCCCGACGCCCTGGTCGCGTCCGCGCGGGACATGCCGTTCCCGCTGTTCGTGAAGGCCGTCGCCGGCGGTGGCGGTCGCGGGATGCGGCGCGTCGACGATCCGGAGGACCTGCGCGACGCCGTCGAGACCTGCATGCGCGAGGCCGAGGGCGCCTTCGGCGACCGGACTGTCTTCATCGAGCAGGCCGTCGTCGACCCGCGGCACATCGAGGTGCAGATCCTCGCCGACGGCACCGGTGAGGTGATCCACCTCTTCGAACGGGACTGCTCCGTGCAGCGGCGGCACCAGAAGGTCGTCGAGATCGCACCGGCCCCCAACCTCGATCCCGCCCTGCGCGAGCAGATGTGCGCCGACGCCGTGCGGTTCGCCCGGGAGATCGGCTACCGCAACGCCGGCACCGTCGAGTTCCTGCTCGACCCGGCGGGCAAGTACGTGTTCATCGAGATGAACCCGCGCATCCAGGTCGAGCACACCGTGACCGAGGAGGTCACCGACGTCGACCTCGTCCAGTCCCAGATGCGGATCGCGTCCGGCGACACCCTCGCCGACCTGGGGCTCTCGCAGGACTCCGTCACCCTCCGCGGCGCGGCGCTGCAGTGCCGGATCACCACCGAGGACCCCGCCAACGGGTTCCGGCCCGACACCGGCAAGATCACCACCTACCGCTCCCCCGGCGGTGCGGGCGTCCGGCTCGACGGCGGCACGACGTACACCGGCGCCGAGGTCTCGGCGCACTTCGACTCGATGCTCGCGAAGCTCACCTGCCGTGGCCGCGACTTCGCCTCCGCCGTCGACCGGGCGCGTCGCGCGGTCGCGGAGTTCCGGATCCGCGGGGTGTCCACCAACATCCCGTTCCTGCAGGCGGTGCTCGACGACCCCGACTTCCGCGCGGGCCGGCTCACCACATCGTTCATCGAGGACCACCCGCAGCTGCTCACCGCGCGCTCCAGCGCCGACCGCGGCACCAAGCTCCTGAGCTACCTCGCCGACGTCACCGTCAACCAGCCGCACGGTCCCGCGCCGGTGTCCGTGGACCCGGTCGCCAAGCTGCCCGACCTCGACCTGACCGTCCCCGCTCCCGACGGCACCCGACAGGCGCTGCTGTCGCTCGGTCCGGAGCGGTTCGCGCGGGCACTGCGCGAGCAGCCGCCGGTCGCGGTCACCGACACCACGTTCCGCGACGCGCACCAGTCGCTGCTCGCGACCCGGGTCCGCACGCGGGACCTGATCGCGGTGGCCGGTCACGTCGCCCGCACCACCCCCCAGCTGTGGAGCCTGGAGGCGTGGGGCGGTGCGACGTACGACGTGGCGCTGCGGTTCCTCGCCGAGGACCCGTGGGAGCGGCTCGCCGCGCTGCGGCAAGCGGTGCCGAACATCCAGCTCCAGATGCTGCTGCGCGGTCGCAACACCGTCGGCTACACGCCGTACCCCACGGCGGTCACCGAGGCGTTCGTGCAGGAGGCGGCGGAGACGGGCGTCGACGTGTTCCGGATCTTCGACGCGCTCAACGACGTCGAGCAGATGCGGCCGGCGATCGAGGCGGTCCGCGGCACGGGTACGACGGTCGCGGAGGTGGCGCTGTGCTACACCGGCGACCTGTCCGACCCCGGGGAGTCGCTCTACACGCTCGACTACTACCTGCGGCTGGCCGAACGGATCGTCGACGCGGGCGCGCACGTGCTCGCGATCAAGGACATGGCCGGGCTGCTGCGCGCCCCCGCGGCCCGCACGCTGGTGCGCGCGCTGCGGGAGCGGTTCGACCTGCCGGTGCACCTGCACACCCACGACACGCCGGGCGGCCAGCTCGCCACCCTGCTCGCCGCGATCGACGCGGGGGTAGACGCGGTCGACGCCGCCTGCGCCGCCATGGCCGGCACCACCAGCCAGCCGGCCCTCTCGGCTCTCGTCGCGACGACCGACCACAGCGACCGGGCGACCGGGCTCGATCTGGCCGCGGTCAACGCGCTGGAGCCCTACTGGGAAGCCACCCGACGGGTCTACGCGCCGTTCGAGTCCGGGCTGCCGGCACCGACCGGCCGCGTCTACACCCACGAGATCCCCGGCGGTCAGCTCTCCAACCTGCGTCAGCAAGCGATCGCGCTCGGGCTCGGCGAGAAGTTCGAGCAGATCGAGGACATGTACGCCGCGGCCAACGACATCCTCGGCAACATCGTGAAGGTGACGCCGTCGTCGAAGGTGGTCGGCGACCTGGCACTGCACCTCGTCGCGGTCGGCGCCGACCCGGCCGAGTTCGAGGCCGAGCCCGGCAAGTTCGACGTGCCCGACTCGGTCATCGGCTTCCTCAACGGCGATCTCGGCGACCCGCCGGGAGGCTGGCCGGAGCCGTTCCGCAGCAAGGCGCTCGAGGGGCGTACGACGAAGCCGGTCGTCGCTGACCTCGACGCCGGGCAGCGGCAGGGCCTCGCCGACGACCGCCGCGGCACGCTCAACGAGCTGCTCTTCCCCGGCCCGACGAAGGAGTTCCACGAGTCGCGGGAGAGGTACGGCGACGTCTCCGTGCTCCCGACCGTGGACTACCTCTACGGGCTGCGCGCCGGCGAGGAGCACGTGGTCGAGCTGCAGGAGGGCAAGCGGCTGATCTTCGGCCTGCAGTCCGTCAGCGACGCCGACGAGCGTGGCATCCGCTCGGTGATGTGCACCATCAACGGCCACCTCCGACCGGTGAACGTCCGGGACCGCTCGGTCGCGGCGGACGCGCCGACCCAGGAGAAGGCCGACACCTCCAGGGCCGGCCACGTCGCCGCGCCGTTCGACGGCGTGGTGAGCATCGTCGTGTCCGAGGGCGACCTTGTCGCGGCCGGGGCCACCGTCGCGACGATCGAGGCGATGAAGATGGAGGCCTCCATCACCGCGCCCGTGGCCGGCACCGTGGAACGCCTCGCGCTCTCCGGCGCCCAGCAGGTCGAGGGCGGCGACCTCGTCCTCGTCCTCTCCTCCTGACGAGTTCCGCAGGATCAGGCAGTGCTGGCCAGACCGCTCGCCAGCTCTGCGCCGACCACGAACGACGCCACCGCCTCGACGACGCGCGGATCGGCGAGCACGCGCCGATGCCCCAGTCCGTGGGTGGTGACCAGCCGGGCGTCGGGAAGCCGGTCGACGAGCCGGACGCTCTCGTCGTACGACGCCTGCCGGTCATCGCGATCGTGCACGACGAGGGTGCGGACCGCCTCGCCCTCACCTGCGAGCACGGCGAGGTCGAAACGGGACGTCGGGATGCCGACGCGCTGCTCGACCAGCCGGTCCACGCGGGCGCGGGTGCGGACGCCGAGCCCCAGGTGGTCGGCGAAGGCCGCGAACTGCGTCGCGTACCTGCTCACCGGCGCCACCAGGACGAGCCGCGCGAGACCGAGCCAGCCGTGTTCCTGGGCGAGCATCGTCGCGAGGCCACCCATGGAGTGGGCGACGACGGCCCGAGCCGGGCCGAACCGGGCGGCGACGTCGTCGAGCGAGCGAGCCATCTCGACGCCGCTGCTGGTGGTGGGACCGTGCGGGCCCGGTCCGGAGTCGCCGTGGGAGAGCGCGTCGAAGAGCACCACCCGGTGACCACGCCGCACCAGTGGCGCGACGAACCCGGCGAGCTGGCTGCCGCGTCCGCCCCACCCGTGCACCAGGTAGACCACCGGACCCTCGCCCCAGAACGCGCCGCGCACGGTTGACCCCTGGGAGGGCACTTCGAACGCGGTGCCGCCGGGCGGGAGGCTGGTCGCCCGGACGGTGCGGGGGATCGTGAACCACCAACGGGTCGCCGCCCGCGCAGCCGGACCGGGCGCGACCCGCTCTGCAATGCTCGCAGCGCGCCGAATCAAACGAACGTTCGTGCTTTTCTGAACTACTGACAGTGCCATGGAGGAACTCCTCGGAGTGGGTCGGGGTCAGCTCTCGCGCCGAGCGGCGGCGAGGAGGGCCTCGAAGGCCCGTGCGGTGCGGTCGGCTGCGTCGGCGTCACGCAGCAGCCGGCTGGCGTGGTGGTGCCCCAGCATCAGGGCGTGCAGCTCGAACGCGAACTGCCGGAGGTCGAGGTCGGACCGGAACTCCCCTTCGGCCACCGCCGTCCCGGCAACCGTCGCCAGCACGTCGAGCCAGTCACGCTCGTTGGTCACGAGGGCGTCCCGGAGTGGTCCGGGCCGGTCGTCGAGCTCTGCCGCCGCGGCAACGAAGATGCAACCCCCGTCGAGGGTCTGCCGCGCCCAGGTGAGCCAGTTGTCGAAGACGGCGCGAACCCGGGCCTCGCCCCTGGGGGTCGCGAGGGAGGGTCGGACGACGACGTCGACGAACCGGGCCCGCGCTCGGTCCATCGCCTGCAGCTGGAGCTGCTCCTTGGACCGGAAGTGCGCGAACAGCCCGCTCTTGCTCATGTCGGCCTGCTCGGCGAGTCGGCCGATGCTCAGCCCGTCGAAGCCGACGCGCGACGCGAGCTGGACCGCCTCGTCCAGGATCGCCACCCTCGTCG
>NZ_DASSCL010000128.1:0-23355 GCF_035697785.1 Nocardioides sp. | reverse complement strand
CGGTGACCGACAAGTAGGCGTCGGGCAGGTCGATGTACTTGCCGACCAGGGCGACCGTCACCTCCTTGGCCGGGTGGTGGACCCGCTGCAACAGCTGGTCCCAGTCGCGCCAGTCGACATCGCGGAAGGGCAAGCCCAGGCGTCGTACGACGTAGGCATCCAAGCCCTCGGCGTGCAGCACCTTCGGGATGTCGTAGATCGAGGGGGCGTCGACGGCGTTGACCACGGCCTCTTCGTCGACGTCGCACATCAGCGAGATCTTCCGCTTCATCGACTCGGGGATCTCCCGGTCGGACCGGCAGACGATGGCGTCCGGCTGGATACCGATCGAGCGCAGCGCGGCGACCGAGTGCTGGGTCGGCTTGGTCTTCAGCTCCCGGGAGGGACCGATGTAGGGCACAAGCGAGACGTGCAGGAAGAAGCAGTTGTCCCGGCCGACGTCGTGGCGGGTCTGCCGTGCGGCCTCGAGGAAGGGCAGGCTCTCGATGTCGCCGACGGTGCCACCGATCTCGGTGATCACCACGTCCACCGTGTCACCGGGGTCGCCGCCGGAGCCCGCCATCGCCCGGATGCGTTCCTTGATCTCGTTGGTGATGTGCGGGATCACCTGCACGGTCTCCCCGAGGTAGTCGCCGCGCCGCTCCTTGGCGATCACCTGCGAGTACACCTGACCGGTGGTCACGTTGGCGATGCCGGAGAGGTCGGCGTCGAGGAACCGCTCGTAGTGACCGATGTCCAGGTCGGTCTCGGCGCCGTCGTTGGTGACGAACACCTCGCCGTGCTGGAACGGGTTCATCGTGCCGGGGTCGACGTTGAGGTAGGGGTCCAGCTTCTGCATGGTGACCCGGAGCCCGCGGGACTTCAGCAGCGAGCCGAGTGAGGAGGCCGTGAGGCCCTTCCCGAGGGAGGAGGCGACGCCTCCGGTGACGAAGACGTGCTTGGTCGGCTGCGATGCGGCCAAGTGAACTCCCGTGGCATCGAGGGTGGTGTCGAACTCTGCGGGCGCCGGTCGATCACGCCTCCACGGGGTTCCACCCTATCAAGGAGCGGGCCGGTACGCCGGGCCGACACCCGGTGTCACCCTCCGCTCACAGCTCCGGGCATCGCGCCGTCCGCGGCATCGACCGCGCCGAAGTGGCCGGTCTGGTCCTGCGCCTGGCCGGCGAGCGCCATCGCCGCGACGATCCGGGCCGCGGACCGGCCCAGCGCGTCGACGGTGGAGACGTCCCGGGCGGCCACGACGTCCTCGCGGATCCCGCGGACCAGGCCCTGGTCGCGGGCCGAGGCGATCGGGCCGGCGACGACGACGCCGTCTGTGTCCGCGTCGACCGCCGCGACGATCGTGGCGAGGATGCTGCTCGCGCCACTCTGCTCCTCCTCGGTGCCGGTGGGCGAACCGGCTACGAAGAGCACCAGGCTGCCGCGCCGGTCGAGTGCGCCGTCGGCGGACATGAGACCGGCGGTGCTCAACCCGGCGAGGATGCTGTCGGAGGTGGCGTCGACCCCGGCCCCGCCGGCGTCCTTGTCGGTGCCGATGGCCCGCGCCATCAGCGCACCGATCCGCTCGTAGCCGCTGGCATCGGCGGGGACGCTGACGTCGGACGCGCCGTCGAGCAGCTGGCTGCCGAGCTCGTCGACGAGCTGCCGGTTGGAGACGTCGAGGAGCTGGTCGCCGACCCGCACCGAGCCGCCGACCGTGCCGCCCGCCGTGGTGATCATGTCGCCGAGCGCCGACACCTCGGCCTGCTGGCTGCCCGGGAGCGCCACCAGCGTGACCACCCGTCCGTCCAGCACCTGGCCGAGCAGCCCCGGGGCGATCGTGTCGGCGAACTCGTCGGTGAAGGTGTTTCCGGCCCGGGTCGCGGCGATCTCGGCGCGGAGGTCGGCCTTCACCCCCCGGTCGGCCTTGACCTGGTCGACGAGGGTGTTGTCCACCTCGCCCTTCAGCGGGCCGCCCCCGAGCGCGACGCCGACCGCCAGAGCCAGGAAGACCGAGACGATCGAGACGATGTGGTAGCGGAACGAGATCACGTGAACAGTCCTTGGATCCAGTCGATCAGGTCGGTCAGGGCGCCTTGGACGGAGTCCCACCACTCGCCGCCCACGGGTGTCGCTGCGACGGCGGTCAGCAGGGCGACGAGCCCCGCGAGCACGACGACGCCGAGGTGCCACAGCCGCACCCGTCCGGCGTACAGCTGGGGGACGCTCTTCGCATCGACCAGCTTGGGTCCGACGCGCAGGCGGGTGAGGAAGGTGCTGGCCAGGCCGGAGCGCTGGCGGTCGAGGAACTCGTCGAGGGTGGCGTGCATCCCGACCGTGATCATCAGCGAGGCGCCGGCGGTGTCGGCCAGCAGCAGCGCGACGTCCTCGGTGAGGCCGGACGCGGCGAGCTCGTGGGCGCGGACGCCGAGCCGTTCGAGCCGGTCGCTGCCGATGGTCCGCCCGCCGCGGTCGGTGTGCAGGACCACCTCGTGGGAGTGCCGCACGGCGCGGTCGGTGACGGTCTGTCCCTGCTCGCCGGCCGTCGTGCCCTGGCCGAGCCCCTGCTCCCCCACCACCACGATGTCGGGCCGGTGGCCGGCCGCCTCGAGCGCGTCGGCGCCGGCGTCCACGCCGATCAGGACGGGCCGCTGCTCGCGGATGAACCGGTGCAGCTTGCGGAGATCCTCGCGGTAGTCGTAGCCGCGGACCACGACGACCACCGGACGGCCCTGGATGCGGGTGCGCAGCCTCGGGACGCCCTGGCCGTGCAGCAGCAGGTCCTGCTCGCGGCGCAGGAACTCGGTGGTGTTGTGGGTGAAGCTCTGCAGCTGGGTGCTCAGCCCGCCGCGGGCGTCGGACATCCGCTCCGCGACGTCGTCCGCACTGAGCTGCCGCCCCTCGGCGACCGTCTCGTCGCCGCGCATCAGCCGGTGCCCGTCGATGCGGACGGCGGTGCCGTCGGTGACCGTCTTGAACACCTCGGCCCCGACGTCGTCGAGCATCAGCACGCCCGCCTTGGCGAGCAGGTCCGGCCCGAGGTTGGGGTAGCGGCCGGAGATGAACGGCGAGGCGTTCACCACCGCGACCACGCCGGCGTCCACCAGCGCCTCGGCGTGCGAGCGGTCGAGGTCGAGGTGGTCGATCACGGCGATGTCGCCACGGCGCAGCCGGCGTACGACGGCGGAGGTGCGCCGGTCCACACGAGCCGTCCCCGAGACTCCGGGCAGGCCGTCGAGGGGCTGTTGGCGCGAGGGGAACTTCATGGCGCGGCCATGCTCTCACGCAGACCCAACACTTCCCGGGAGGGACATTCCCGGCAGTTCGGCGGGCTTATCGGGGTGCCCGCGGGCTCCGGCGGTACGCCGAGACGGAGCGGTCGCCGCGCAGCCAGAACCGCCAGGGCACGTCGTGCGCGAGGGAGACGCCGACGCGCGGTCCGGACAAGATGTCCTCCGCGGGCACCGGCTCCTCCGGCAGCGCGAGCAGCCCGTCGAGGTCGAGCCCGTCCTGGTTGCGGTCGATGCCGAGGGCCTGGGTCAGGTTGGCGGGACCGCGGGCCAGCGCCTCGTCGGGTCGGGCGCCGCGTCGCTGGCGCGCCGTGAGGAGCCCGTCGACGACCTCCCCGGCCCGCAGGAGTACCGCGGAGGCCGTGCCGGCGGGCCCGCAGACCACGTTGGCGCACCAGTGCATGCCGTAGGAGAAGTACACGTAGAGGCGGCCCGGCGGCCCGAACATCACGTCGTTGCGGGCGGTCGGGCCGCGGTAGGCGTGCGAGGCGGCGTCGTTCGTGCCGTCGTACGCCTCGACCTCGGTGAGCCGGACGGTGACGCCGCCATGGGTGAGCCTCGCGCCGAGCAGCCGGGGCGCCACCTCGGGGGCCGGCCGCAGCAGCAGCTCAGCCCAGCCAGGCACGGTGGTCCGCGACGACGCCCCGGAGCTCGGCGAGCTGTTCGGCCACCCGGTCGGGGGCGGTGCCGCCTCGACCGTCGCGCGACGCCACGGAGCCCTCGACGGTCAGGACGCCCCGGACCCCCGGGGTGAGGTGCGGCGAGATGGTGGCGAACTGCTCGTCGGTGAGCTCGTCGAGCTCGATCCCGAGCTCCTCGCAGCGCTGCACGCACTCCCCGGCCAGCTCGTGGGCGACCCGGAACGGCACGCCCTCCCGCACCAGCCACTCGGCGACGTCGGTCGCCAGCGAGAACCCCTGCGGCGCCAGCTCGGCCATCCGGGCGGTGTCGAACGTCAGCGTCGCCACCATCCCGGTGAACGCGGGCAGCAGCACCTCGAGGGTGTCGACGGAGTCGAACACCGGCTCCTTGTCCTCCTGCAGGTCGCGGTTGTAGGCCAGCGGCAGCGCCTTGAGGGTGGTCATCAGGCCGACGAGGTTGCCGACGACCCGGCCCGCCTTGCCGCGGGCGAGCTCGGCGATGTCCGGGTTCTTCTTCTGCGGCATGATGCTCGACCCGGTGGAGTACCCGTCGTGCAGGCGCACGAAGCCGAACTCCTTGGTCGCCCACAAGATGACCTCCTCGGCCATCCGCGACACGTCCACGCCGATCATCGCGGCCACGAAGGCCAGCTCCGCGACGAAGTCGCGGGCCGCCGTACCGTCGATCGAGTTCGGGCTGGAGTCGGTGAACCCGAGCTCGGCGGCGACCTGCCGCGGGTCGAGGCCGAGGCTGGAGCCGGCGAGGGCGCCTGAGCCGTACGGCGAGTCGGCCGCGACCCGGGCGTCCCAGTCCCGGATCCTGCCGAGGTCACGGACCAGCGGCCAGGCGTGCGCCATCAGGTGGTGGCTGAGCAGCACCGGCTGGGCGTGCTGGAGGTGGGTGCGCCCGGGCATCACGGCGCCGAGGTGCTGCTCGGCCTGGTCGGTGATGGCGTCGACGAGGTCGAGGAGCTGCCCGGCGACCACCCGCGCGTGGTCGCGAAGAAACACCTTGAACAAGGTGGCGATCTGGTCGTTGCGGGACCGTCCGGCCCGCAACCGGCCGCCGAGCTCGGCGCCGACCTCGTCGAGCAGCATCCGCTCGAGCGCCCCGTGCACGTCCTCGTCCGACTCCGCGGCGACCGCCTCGCCCGAGGCGACCTTGGCCGCCAGCCGGTCGAGCCCGGCGAGCAGCCCGTCGAGCCCGGCGTCGTCGAGCAGGCCGGCCCGGTGCAGCACGCGGGCGTGGGCCCGGGAGCCGGCGAGGTCGTACGGCGCCAAACGCCAGTCGAAGTGCGTCGACTTCGACAACGCTGCCAGGGCCGGGCTCGGGCCGTCGGCGAACCGGCCGCCCCACAGCGCCCCGGTGTTGGTGGCTTCCTTGCTCACGACGTCCTTCCTCGATGCCTGGTCCGTGCCGGCCGCTCCGCTGCTGGTCGGGTCAGTCGGTGCCGGACTCCATCGCGGCGTGGTCGAGCGCCTCGTCGTCGAAGGAGTCCGGGTCGCCGTTCTTGCGGGCGATCCGGTCGGCACCGCCCGGCTCGATTGCGCCGAACAGGTTCCCGTGCTCGACGAGCACGTGACCCTGGTCCTGCGGCTGGGTGGCGTACAGCTCGAGCTTGGACCGCGAGTCCGCGATGTCGAGGTTGCGCATCGTGAGCTGGCCGATCCGGTCGGTCGGCCCGAACACCGCGTTGTCGGTGCGCTCCATCGACAGCTTGTCGGGGTGGTAGGAGAAGTCCGGCCCCGAGGTGGCCAGGACGGTGTAGTCCTCGCCTCGGCGCAGCCGGACCGTCACCTCGCCGGTCACGAGGGACGCGACCCAGCGCATGATCGACTCGCGCATCATCAACGCCTGCGGGTCCAGCCAGCGGCCCTCGTAGAGCATCCTGCCGAGCCGACGGCCCTCCGAGTGGTAGTTGTCGATGGTGTCCTCGTTGTGTACCGCGTTCAGCAGCCGCTCGTAGGCGATCCAGAGCAGCGCCATCCCGGGCGCCTCGTAGATCCCCCGGGACTTGGCCTCGATGATCCGGTTCTCGATCTGGTCGGACATCCCGAGCCCGTGCCGGCCGCCGACCACGTTGGCCTCGTGGACCAGGTCGACCGGGTCCGGGTAGCGGGTGCCGTTGATCGCGACCGGCCGACCGAACTCGAAGCCGACCGTCACGTCCTCGGTCTCGATCGCGACCGAGGGGTCCCAGAACCGCACCCCCATGATCGGTTGCACGGCCTCCAGGGAGACGTCGAGGTGCTCGAGCGTCTTGGCTTCGTGGGTGGCGCCCCAGATGTTCGCGTCGGTGGAGTACGCCTTCTCCTGGCTGTCGCGGTAAGGCAGGTCCCGCTCGGTGAGCCAGGCGCTCATCTCGTGCCGGCCGCCGAGCTCCTTGACGAACTCCGCGTCCAGCCACGGCTTGTAGATCCGCAGCTCGGGGTTGGCGAGCAGTCCGTAGCGGTAGAACCGCTCGATGTCGTTGCCCTTGAAGGTCGACCCGTCACCCCAGATGTCGACGCCGTCCGCGTGCATCGCCCGCACCAGCATGGTGCCGGTGACGGCCCGCCCGAGCGGCGTGGTGTTGAAGTACGCACGGCCGCCGGAGCGGATGTGGAACGCACCGCAGGCCATGGCGGCCAGCCCCTCCTCGACCAGCGGGCGGCGGCAGTCGACGGCGCGGGCGATCTCCGCGCCGTACTGGAGCGCGCGGTCGGGCACGCCGCTGATGTCCGGCTCGTCGTACTGGCCGATGTCGGCGGTGTAGGTGCACGGCACCGCACCCCTCTCACGCATCCAGGCGACAGCGACGGACGTGTCGAGACCGCCGGAGAAGGCGATGCCGACGCGCTCGCCGACGGGGAGGGAGGTCAGGACCTTGCTCACGGTGAATCCTTAGGGCTGGGAGTGTTCAGGAGGGCTGCGGGGGCTGCGAGCGGTTGGCGAGCGCGAGGAACCGCGCGGCCAGGTCGTGCCCGCCGTCGGGTCGTCGGCTGATCACCAGCACTGTGTCGTCGCCGGCGACCGTGCCGAGCACGTCGTCGGACTCGGACCTGTCGAACGCCGAGGCCAGGAACTGTGCGGCGCCCGGCGGCGTCCGCAGCAGTGCCAGGTTCGCCGAGGCGTCCGCGGAGACGAGCAGCTCGCCCAGCAGCCGGGCGAGCCGGGCCTCGGACGCCGCTGTGTCGTGGACGACGGGGGTGCGGTCGCCGCCCTCGGCCGGCACGGCGTACACGAGCTGCCCGGAGGGGATGCGCACCTTCACGGCGTCGAGCTCGACGAGGTCGCGCGACAGGGTGGCCTGCGTGACCTGCACGCCGGCCTCCTTGAGCAGCTCGGAGAGCTCGGCCTGGGAGCGCACCTGACGGCGGCCGAGCAGGTCGACGATCTTCTGCTGACGGGCGCTCTTGGTGAGCGGGATCGTGGAGGTCATGCCGGGTCCTCGTGTGCCAGGAGCCAGGTGAGCAGTGCCTTCTGGGCGTGCAGGCGGTTCTCGGCCTCGTCCCAGACGACGCTCTGCGGGCCGTCGATGACCTCGGCGGCGATCTCCTTGCCGCGGTAGGCGGGCAGGCAGTGCAGGACGACCGCGTCGGCGGCGGCTCCGGCCAGCAGCTCGGGCGTCACCGCGTAAGGGACGAACGGCCGCGACCGCTCCTCGGCCTCTGCCTCCTTGCCCATCGAGACCCAGGTGTCGGTCGCGACGACGTCTGCGCCGTCGACCGCCTTGGTGGCGTCGGTCTGGTAGGCGGCGGAGCCGCCGGTGGTCGCGGCGATCTCCTGCGCCCTCGCCAGCACGCCGGCGTCGGGTCCGAAGCCCTCGGGGCCGCTGACCCGCACGTGCATGCCGGCGGTCGCGCAGGCCAGCAGGTAGGAGTGGCTCATGTTGCTGGCCGCGTCGCCGAGGAACGCCAGGGTGCGCCCCTCGGTCCCGCCCTTGTGCTCGGCGACGGTCTGCAGGTCGGCCAGCAGCTGGCAAGGGTGGAACTGGTCGGTCAGCGCGTTGACGACGGGCACGCCGGCGTGCTCCGCCATCTCCTCGATGCGGGACTGGTCGTAGGTCCGCCACACGATCGCGGCCGCCTGCCGGCCGAGCACCCGGGCGGTGTCGGCGACCGACTCCCGGGTGCCGATCTGGGCGAGCTTGCCGTCGACGATCATCGGGAGCCCGCCGAGCTCGGCGATGCCGGTCGTGAACGACACCTGGGTGCGCAGCGTCGGCTTGTCGAACACGACCGCCACCGTCCGTGGACCCTCCAGCGGCCGCTCGGCGAACCGGTCGGCCTTGAGCTTCCGGGCGAGCGTGAGCACTTCGGCCTGCTCGGCCGGGGTGAGGTCGTCGTCGCGGAGGAAGTGGCGAGTCATGAGGCGGCACCTCCGAGGGCGTCGTACGCGGTGTCGAGGATCCCGGGCCAGGCCGCGACGAGCTCCTTGGCCTGCTCCTCGGTGAGCACCAGCGGCGGCGCCAGACGGATCGTGCCGGGACCGGTGCTGTTCAGGATGAAGCCGGCCCGCTGCCCCGCCTCGACGACCTGGGCACCCGCCTCGGCGTCGAGGTCGATCCCGATGAGCAGGCCGCGCCCGCGGATATCGGTGACCCGGGGATCGGCCAGCCCGGACCGCAGCAGCTCACCGACGTGGTTCACGTTGCCGAGCAGGTCGTCCTTCTCGATGGTCTCGATCACGGCGAGCGCGGCGGCGGTGGCGACCGGGTTGCCGCCGAAGGTGGTGCCGTGGTTGCCGGGCTGGAACAGGTCGGCGCTCTCCCCCAGCGCGATGCAGGCGCCGATCGGGATGCCGCCGCCCAGCCCCTTGGCGAGGGTGACGATGTCCGGCGTGACACCCGACTCGGTGTGCGCGAACCACGCCCCGGTGCGACCGATCCCGGTCTGCACCTCGTCGACCCAGAGCAGCGCCCCCCGTGCCGCGGTGATCTCGCGAGCCCAGGCCAGGTAGTCCGCCGGCGGTACGACGACGCCGGCCTCGCCCTGGATCGGCTCGACCACGACGGCGGCCGTCTCGTCGGTGACGGTCGCGGCCAGGGCGTCGGCGTCGCCGTACGGCACGAACGTGACACCGCCCGGGAGCGGCTCGAACGGCTCGCGGTAGGCCGCCTTGGCGGTGAGGGCCAGCGAGCCCATCGTGCGGCCGTGGAAGGCGCCCTCGGCGGCCACCACCTGCGTGCGTCCAGTGCGCCGGGTCAGCTTGAGCGCCGCCTCGTTGGCCTCCGAGCCGGAGTTGGCGAAGAACACCTTGCCCGGGGTGCCCGGCGGCGCGCCCACCAGGTCGAGCAGCCGTTCGGCCAGGGCGACCTGCGGCTCGGTGGCGAAGAAGTTGGACACGTGCCCGAGCGTGCCCAGCTGCTGCGAGACGGCGGCCACGAGCGCGGGGTGCGCGTGGCCGAGGGCGTTGACGGCGATCCCGCCGAGGAGGTCGAGGTAGCGGTTGCCGTCGGCGTCCCACACGTAGGCGCCCTCACCGCGGGTGAGCACCAGCTTGGGCGGTCCGAACGCGTTCATCAGCGACGCGGCGTACCGCTTCTTGAGGCCGTCGTGCATCAGCCCTCCTCCGTCTTCTGCAGCGCCTGCCTGATCGTGGTCTCCGCGCCCGGCAGCACCTGGGTGCCGATCCCGTCGTCGGTGAAGATCTCGAGCAGCACCGAGTGCGGTTCCCGGCCGTCGACGACGGTCGCGCGCGGGACGCCGCCGCGGACTGCCTTCAGGCAGGCCTTCATCTTGGGGACCATGCCGCTGGCCAGGCTGGGCATCAGCTCCTCGAGCGCCTCGGGGCCGATGTGCCCGATGACATCGTCGCTGTCCGGCCAGTCGCGGTAGAGGCCCTCCACGTCGGTGAGCACGAGCAGCTTCTCGGCTTCGAGCGCGACGGCCAGCGCGGCCGCGGCGGTGTCGGCGTTGACGTTGTGCACCCGGCCGAGCTCGTCGGGGGCGACCGAGGAGATGACCGGGATCCGCCCCGCCTCCACCAGGTCCTGCACCGCCTCCGGTCGCACCTTGGCGACCTCGCCCACCAGGCCGAGGTCGACCTCCACGCCGTCGACGACGGTGCTGGTCGGCTCGGCCGTGAACAGCCCGGCGTCCTCCCCGCTGAGGCCCACGGCCAGCGGGCCGTGGGAGTTGATCAGCCCGACCAGCTCGCGGCCGACCTGGCCGACGAGCACCATCCGGACGACGTCCATCGCCTCGGGGGTGGTCACCCGCAGGCCGCCGCGGAACTCGGACTCGATCTGCAGCCGGTCGAGCATGCTGCTGATCTGGGGACCGCCCCCGTGCACGACGACCGGGTGGAAGCCGGCGTAGCGGAGGAACACGATGTCCTCGGCGAACGCCCGCTTGAGAGTGTCGTCGGTCATCGCGTTGCCGCCGTACTTCACCACGATCGTCTTGCCGTGGTAAGTCTTCAGCCACGGCAGCGCCTCGGCCAGGGTGGCCGCCTTGGCGGTGGCGCGCTTGAACGCCTCGGGACTGGTCGTCGCGATGGTGTCGTCGGTCTCAGAGGTCACGCGGATCAGTCGCTCTCAGCTCGAGTAGGCGGAGTTCTCGTGCACGTAGGCGTGCGTCAGGTCGTTGGTCCAGACCGTGGCACGGTCGTCGCCGGACTTGAGGTCGATGGTCACGGTGACCTTGCGCCCGGTCAGGTCGACCGTCGCCGGGTCGGCGTCGGGCTCGGACCCGCGGCAGACCCAGACGTCGTTCATCGCCACGTCGAGGTCGGCCGGGTCGAAGACGGCGTCGGTGGTGCCGATCGAGGCGAGCACGCGGCCCCAGTTGGGGTCCTTGCCGAACACGGCCGCCTTGAACAGGTTGCTGCGGGCCACGGACCGTCCGACCTTCACGGCGTCGTCCACCGAGGCCGCGTTGAGCACGGTGATGGCGATCTCGTGGTCGGCCCCCTCCGCGTCGGCGAGCAGCTGCATGGCCAGGTCCGTGCACGCCCGGGTCAGCGCGTCGGTGAACTCCTCCTCGGTCGGAGTGGTGCCCGAGGCGCCGTTCGCGAGCAGCGTCACCGTGTCGTTGGTTGACATGCAGCCGTCGGAGTCGAGGCGGTCGAAGCTGACCCGGCAGGCCGCCCGCAGCGCCCGGTCGGCGGTGGCCGGGTCGACCGCGGCGTCGGTGGTGAGTACGACGAGCATGGTGGCCAGCTGAGGCGCGAGCATCCCGGCGCCTTTGGCCATCCCGCCGATGCACCACTGGGCGCCGGTGGTCGAGCCCGTCGAGACCAGCACCTGTTTGCTCACCGAGTCGGTGGTCATGATCGCCTCGGCCGCGTCGCCACCGCCGTCGTACGACAGCGCGGAGAGGCACCGGTCGACGCCGTCGAGGAGCACGTCGCGGGGGTTGGTCAGCCCGATCAGCCCCGTCGAGCAGACGACCACGTCGATCGCGCCGATCCCGAGCCCGTCGGCGACCTTCTCGGCGACCGCGTGGGTGGTCTGGAAGCCCTCGGCCCCGGTGTAGCAGTTGGCCCCGCCGGAGTTCAGCACCACCGCGCGCACGGTGCCGTCCTTGACGACCTCCTGGCTCCACAGCACCGGGTTGGCCTTGCATCGGTTGGCGGTGAAGACGCTCGCGGAGGCGTACTGCGGGCCGTCGCTGACGACCAGGGCCATGTCCTTGCCGCCGGAGCCCTTGAGTCCGGCGGGCACGCCCGAGGCCCGGAAGCCCTGGGGAGCGGTGATGCTCACGCGTCACCCTCCGTTGCGGTCACGGGCGGGTGCACCGTGTGGCCGGTCGCGGTCCAGGCCGCCTCGGCCATGTCGGCCTGGCCGGCCCGGACCAGGATCCAGTCGGTGTCGTAGGTCGAGATCGTGAAGACGCTCACGCCGTCGTCTGCGAGCGGAGTGAGCAGTGCGTGCAGCACACCGGTCATCGAGATGTCGAGCGGGCCGTCGACCTCGAACGCCACGAACGGGCCGAGCCGCTTCGCCTTGGCCGGCACCGTCGACGCGTGGCAGACGATGGACGTCTCGGTGTCGGTGGCGGTCACCGAGAACAACGTCGAGGCGGCCGCCCACGCCGGGACCTTCGCGCCGCGGCCGAGCCGGACCACGGCCAGGGCGTCGCGGTGCCGGGTCAGACCGTAGGTGCCGGCGCTCACGGGGCGAGCCCCACGGTCGAGAGGCCGTTGGCCTCGGGCAATCCGAGCGCGAGGTTCATGCACTGCACGGCCGCGCCGGCGGTGCCCTTGGCGAGGTTGTCGACGGCGGCGACAGCCACCAGGCGACCGGCGTCCTCGTCGACCGTCACCTGGACGTGCACGGCGTTGGACCCGAGCACCGACTTGGTCTGCGGCCAGATCCCCGGTGGCAGCAGGTGGATGAACGGCTCGTCGGCGTAGGCCTTCTCGTAGGCGGCGTACGCCTCGTCGGCGCCGACCGTCGTGGGCGCGGAGCAGGTGGCGAGGATGCCGCGCGGCATCGGCACGAGCAGAGGCGTGAACGACACCTTGACCGGGCGGTCGGTGAGGCCGCCGAGGTTCTGGGTGATCTCGGGGGTGTGCCGGTGCGTGCCGCCGACGCCGTATGCGCTAGCCGAGCCCATCACCTCCGCACCGAGCAGGTGCGGCTTCGGCGCCTTGCCCGCGCCGGAGGTGCCGGAGGCGGCGACCACGACGATGCCGGTGGTGTCGACCAGCCCGGCGGCGACGGCCGGGGCGATGGCGAGCGTGGAGACGGTCGGGTAGCACCCCGGGACCGCGATCCGGGTCGCGCCGGCGAGCCGGCTGCGCTGGTCGCCGAGCTCGGGGAGGCCGTAGGGCCAGGAGCCGGCGTGCTCGCCGCCGTAGAACTTCTCCCAGTCCTCGGCGTCGGTCAGCCGGAAGTCGGCGCCGCAGTCGATGACCACGACCTCGTCGGGCAGCGCGTTGGCGATCACGGCGGACTGACCGTGCGGAAGGCCGAGGAACACGACGTCGTGCCCGGCGAGCACCTCGACCGTGGTCTCCTCGAGGACCCGGTCGGCCAGCGGCACCAGATGCGGCTGCAGCGCCCCGAGCCGCTCCCCCGCGTTGGACCCCGCGGTCACCGCCCCGATCTCGACGTCGGGGTGGGCCAGCAGCAGGCGCAGCACCTCACCCCCGGCGTACCCACTGGCTCCGGCGACGGCCACTCTCCGCTTCGGCATGTGCATGACCATACACCCAAGTGCATATACCCGGGACGCCCGGTCCGCCGAGGAGTCACAGACTCAGCCCCCTCACCGGCGTGTCGCGGACCAGGTGACCCCTCACCGCCCCGGCTCTGCACGCGTCCGGGTCAGGCGCGGTGCACCGCCCCGTGCCGCTGCACCGCCAGCGCGACCGCGGCGTCGCGGGCGGCGCCGGTCTCGGCCTCTGTAAGGGTGCGGTCGGGTGCCCGGAACCGCAGCGCGAACGCGAGCGACCGCTTGCCCTCCTCGACCTGGTCGCCGGTGTAGACGTCGAACAGCCGGACCGACTCGCACAGCTCGCCGGCTCCCTCCGCGAGCGTCGCGGCGACGTCGGCGGCGGGGATCGCGGCGTCGACCACCAGCGCGACGTCCTCCTTGGCCACCGGGTACGTCGAGAAGTGCGGGGCCGGCACGATCAGCACGGCCCGCTCGAGCAGCCGGTCGAGGTCGATCTCGGCGACGGCGGTGCGGCCCGGGACGCCGTACGCCGCGCAGACCCGCGGGTGCAGCTCGCCGGCGAAGCCCAGCGTCACCTCGCCGACCAGCAGCTCGGCACAACGGCCCGGGTGCCAGGGAGCCCGTGTCGCCGACCGGACCGTGACCTGCACGCCGAGCGCGGTGGCCACGGTGCGGATCGACTCGATGGCATCGGCCCAGGAGGCCGCTCGTCCGGGACCCCACCAGCCGGAACGCTCCCGGTGACCGGCGACCCCCAGCGCGAGGTGCAGCGGCTGGTCGGGGACCGCCTTCTGCAGGTCGTCCCACTCCCCCTCGGTCGGGCGTCGGTCGACCGGCAGGATCGGCGCCGCCACCGTGCCGCGGGGCAGGGTCACCGTGGCGGTTTCGAAGAGCGCCGCGTCGGGGAGCCCACGGCCGGCGTTGCGGGCCAGCGCCTTGAGCAGCCCAGGCAGCAGCGTCGTGGTCATCAGCGGCTCTTCGGAGCTGATCGGGTTGGCGATCCGCATGGCCGTACGCCGCTCGTCGTCCCCGTCCAGGCCGAGCCGGTCGAGGTCCGACGTGCCGACGAACGGGAAGTTCACCACCTCGACGAAGCCCGCACCGGCGAGCGTGCGGCCGACCCGGCGGCGCAGCGACTGCGACGGGGTGAGCCCGCGACCCGACGGGGCCGTCGGCAGGACGGACGGGACGTGCTCGTAGCCGACCACCCGGGCGACCTCCTCCACGAGGTCGAACGGGTCGGTGATGTCGGGCCGCCAGCTCGGCGGCACCGCGGTGAGCCGGTCACCGTCGGGGCTGACGTCGCAGCCGACCGCGCGCAGGTGGGCGACGGCCGTCTCGGCGCTGATCTCCATGCCGGTGACGCGCGCCGGAAGGTCGGTGGCGATGTCGATCGGCTCCGGCACGGGTGCCTCGCCGACCTTCGTCACCGACGTCGACGCGGTGCCGCCGCCGTACCGCGTGAGCAGCTCCACCACCCGGTCGGCCGCGGCCTCGCAGGTGGTCGGGTCGGCTCCGCGCTCGTTGCGCTTGCCCGCCTCGGAGGTGATCTTGTGGCGCTTACCGGTGCGGAACATCGACATGGCGTCCCAGTGCGCCGCCTCGATCATCACATTGGTGGTGGTGGCCGACATCTCGGTGGCCTCGCCACCCATGACCCCGCCGAGACCGATGATCCCGGAGTCGTCGGTGACGACGAGGTCCTCCGGTGACAGCTTCCGGTCGGTGCCGTCGAGGGTGGTCAGCCGCTCACCGTCCCTGGCCCGGCGAACACGGACGGTGCCGGTGAGCTTGTCGGCGTCGTAGCCGTGGATCGGACGCCCCAGCTCGAGCATCACGTAGTTGGTGACGTCGACGGCCAGTGAGATCGGCCGCATGCCGGCGAGCTGGATGCGGCGGGCCAGCCAGGGCGGGGTGGATGCGCCCGGGTCGAAGCCGGTCACGGTGCGCGCGACGAACACGGGGCAGCCGTCGGGGTCGTCGACCTCCACGGGGTACGCCGCGCCGTCCGGTGCGGGGGTCGGCCGGTCCGCGGGGTCGTGGAACGGCACGCCGAAGCCGAGCGCCGCCTCGCGGGCGATGCCGCGCAGGGACAGGGCGTAGGCCCGGTCGGGGTTGATCTCGAACTCGATCACCTCGTCGCGCAGCGGCAGCACCCCGAAGGCGTCGTCGCCGGGCTCACCCGCGTCGGCCGGGAGCACGAGGATGCCGTCCTTGCTGCCGGGGTCGTCGAGGCCGAGCTCGGTCGCGGAGCAGATCATGCCGGCCGACACGTGGCCGTAGGTCTTGCGCGCGCTGATCTCGAACCCGCCGGGGAGTACGCCGCCCGGCAGCACGACGACCACGAGGTCGCCTACCGAGAAGTTGTGCGCCCCGCAGACGATGCCCTGTGGTTCGCCCGTCCCGTTGGTGTCACCGACGTCGACCGTGCACCACCGGATCACCTTGCCGTTCTTCTGCGGCTCGTCGTCCACGGTGAGCACCCGGCCGAGCACGAGCGGGCCCTGCAGGTCGTGCCCGGGCCGGGTCAGCGCCTCGAGCTTGAGCCCGAGAGCGGTCAGCCGTGCGGCGAGCTCCTCGGGGGTGAGGTCCTCGGGCAGGTCGACGTACTCGCGGATCCAGGAGACAGGGGCGCGCATGTGGTCAGATCTCGCTTCCGAAGGCCGTGGTGAACCGGACGTCGCCCTCGAACATGTCGCGCATGTCCTCGGCGCCGTGCCGGAACATGAGAGTCCGGTCGATGCCCATCCCGAAGGCGAAGCCGGTGTAGCGCTCGGGGTCGACCCCGCAGGCGACCAGCACGCGCGGGTTCACCACGCCGCAGCCGCCCCACTCGATCCAGCCCTCGCCCTTGCAGGTGCGGCAGGTCCGCACGTCGGGATCCTGCCCGCGGCAGACGAAGCAGACGAGGTCGACCTCGGCGCTCGGCTCGGTGAACGGGAAGTACGACGGCCGGAAGCGGGTCGTGATCCCGTCGCCGAACATCGCCTCGGCGAAGTGGTCGAGCGTGCCCTTCAGGTGCGCCATGGTGATGCCCTCGTCGACCACGAGCCCCTCGACCTGGTGGAAGACCGGGCTGTGCGTCGCGTCGTACTCGTCGGTGCGGAAGACCCGCCCCGGACACACGACGTAGATAGGTGGCTCTCGGGTGAGCATGGTCCTGGCCTGCACCGGCGAGGTGTGCGTGCGGAGCACGATGGCGTTCTCCGCCGGCTCCATCCAGAACGTGTCCTGCATGGTGCGTGCCGGGTGGTCGGGCCCGAGGTTCAGCGCGTCGAAGTTCAGCCACTCGGCCTCGACGACGGGTCCCTCCGCGACCTCCCAGCCCATCGCGACGAAGACGTCCCCGATCCGCTCGGAGAGGGTGGTCAGCGGGTGCCGCGCCCCGATCGGCGTACGGTCCCAGGGCAGCGTGACGTCGACGGTCTCCTCGACCAGCATCCGCTCCTCGTGCTCGGCCTCGAGCACCTCCTGGCGGGCGGCGATCGCCTTGTTGACCGCGCCCCTCGCCTGGCCGACGCGCATGCCGGCCTCCTTGCGGGCCTGCGGCGGGAGCGCACCGATCTCGCGGTTCGCGAGCGCGAGCGGCGACCGGTCGCCGGCGTGCTCGATCCGGACCCGCCGCAGCGCCTCGAGGTCGGCCGCGGCCGCGATGGCGGCCAGCGCGGCGTCGCGCATGGCGTCGACCTCGTCGGCCTTGAGCGGGGTGACCTCGACGGGGTCGTAATCGGTGTTGGGCCCAGACATGGGGTGAAGTCTAGGAAGAGCGCGAGTACGCCGACGAACCGGTTTCGTCCCGCGGGCCCGCCGACGGCCCGCGGCGAGGGGTCAACTGTGCCGCGACACACCGGCCACGAGGCTGATTACCTGACTCCTCGCGGGGGGTTCGGGGAGGGTGCGGCTAGTGCGGGGAGGCCGGCCAGAGGATGGTAAGACGAGCGCCGCCGCCGGGCGCGTCGTCGATCTCCACGATGCCGCCGTGGGCCCTGACCAGGCCGTGGATGATGTACATCCCGAGGCCGGAGCCGCCGCGGGTGCCGTGCTTCCAGAACTTCGTGAACACCCGGCTGCGGATGGCGGGGTTGATGCCGACGCCCTCGTCGTCGACGTGCAGCACGATGCCGTCGAACGGCGCGTCGTCACCCAGCGCGGCGATGTTCAGCGAGACCTTGCCGTCGCCGTGACGCAGTGCGTTGTCGACGAGGTTGTGCAGGACCTGGGCGAGCTTGTCGGGGTCGGCGAGCACCGGGGGCAGGTCGTCCTCGGCGGTGAGCACGATCTCGCGACCGGTGCCGGCGCGCACCGACTCGAGCACCCGCTCGACGGCCTGCGGGAAGTCCAGGAGCCGCGGGTACAGCGACAGCCGGCCGGTGTCGATACGGGCCACGTCGAGCAGCTCGGCGATCAGCCGGGTGAGCCGGTCGGCGTCGACGTTGACCGTCTCGAGCATCATCTTCTTCTGCTCGTCGTTGAGCCGCTCCCACTTGGACAGCAGGGTGGCGACGAAGCCCTTGACCCCAGTCAGCGGCGAGCGCAGCTCGTGGGCCACGGTCGCGACCAGGTCGGAGCGTTCCCGGTCGAGGCGGGCCCGTGCCTTGGCCGAGCGCAGCGAGACCGCGACGCGCTCCACCGGGAGTCGGGCGGACTCGCGGTCGATACGGACGGTCACCAGCAGCTCGGTGCCGTCGGAGGTGAACCACGACTGCTCGCTGAGACTGGTGATGGTGTTGAGTCCGTCGTAGGGGTTGGCGCAGGAGTACCACTCGTTGCCGCCCTGGTCCTGGAGGGAGACCACGTCCGCGAGGTGCTTGCCGACGCCGTCGGGAGACTGCAGGAGGTCGGCCGCCGCCCGGTTGATCACCACGACGCTTGCGGTCTCGTCGGCGATCACGACTCCGTCGGGCAGGGCGTCGAGCAGCGACTGCTGGTCGGCGGCCCCGTCGGTCGACATAACCGACAGATTAGACCAGTTCCGCGAAGTCCCCCGTGCCGTGCTCAGCCGTCCAGGCCGTGGCGGGGCACGGCCCCCCGGCGGGCTCGCGCCGAGGCGTAGAGGCAGACCGCCGCCGCCGACGCCAGGTTGAGGCTCTCCGCGCGGCCGTGGATCGGGATCGCGACCCGGTAGTCGGCCAGCGCGGCCACGTCGTCGGGCAGCCCCCAGGCCTCGTTCCCGAACAGCCACGCGGTGCGGCCCGCCAGCAGGCCGGAGTCCTCGGCAGCGTCCAGATCGGTCTCGCCGGCACCGTCGGCGGCGAGGACCGTCAGGCCGGACTCCCGGAGCCGGCGTACGACGTCCCGGGTGTCGTCGGCCACGGCCACGGGGAGATGGAACAGTGACCCGGCGGTCGCCCGGACGGTCTTGCCGTTGTAGGGGTCCACCGACTGGCCGGCGAGCAGCACACCGCCGGCGCCCGCGGCGTCGGCGCACCGGATCACGGTGCCGGCGTTGCCGGGGTCGCGCACGTCGGCGCAGACCACCACCAAACCCGGACGGGTGGCCAGCAGGCCCTCGACCGGGACGTCCACACGTGCACACACGGCCACGAGGCCCTGCGGGTGGACGGTGTCGGCGAGCGAGGCGAGCGCCGCGTCGTCGACGAGGTGCCACGGGAGCGTCGCGGCGGCCTCGCGGATCTCCGGGTGCTGCGCCGCCGCGGACGCGACGGCGAAGACCTCCCGGACGCAGCCATGCACGGTCAGCGCCTCCCGGACGGCCTGCGGGCCCTCGGCGAGGAACAGCCCCAGCTCGGCCCGGTGAACGCGACGAGCGAGCCGCCGTGCCGCCTTGACCCGGCCGCTTCTCGCAGTGAGCAGCGGCAGGTCAGCGCTGGTGGGCACGGGGCTCGCCCTCGGGTGTCTCGACGAGCTCGACCGGAGTGGTCAGGCGGACGCCTCGGCGGTCTCCTGCCGGGGAGCGTTGACGTCCTCCGGCAGGGCGGACTTGGCGGTCTCGACCAGCGTGGCGAAGGCCGCCGCGTCGTTGACGGCCAGGTCGGCGAGGATCTTGCGGTCCACCTCGACACCCGCGGCCTTGAGGCCCTGGATGAAGCGGTTGTAGGTGATGCCGTTGGCGCGGGCGGCGGCGTTGATCCGCTGGATCCAGAGCTTGCGGAAGTCGCCCTTCTTGGCCTTGCGGTCCCGGTAGCTGTAGACCAGCGAGTGGGTGACCTGCTCCTTGGCCTTGCGGTACAGACGCGAGCGCTGACCCCGGTAGCCGGAGGCCCGCTCGAGGGTTACCCGGCGCTTCTTGTGGGCGTTGACCGCCCGCTTGACGCGTGCCACTTGTTACTCCTTGATGCTTGAAATCTGTCGGGGCGAGCTCGGTCAGCGACCGAGGAGCTTGCGGACCTTGGCCGTGTCGGCCTTGGAGACCTCGGTGGTGCCGCTCATGCGGCGGGTCACCTTGGACGCCTTGTGCTCCAGGTTGTGGCGCAGGCCGGTCTTCTGGCGCCGGATCTTGCCGGAGCCAGTCACCCGGAAACGCTTGCTCGCACCGGAGTGCGTCTTGTTCTTCGGCATCTCTTCGTGTCCTTTGCTTGGTACTTCGTTCAGGGCGACTCTGGGTGCCGGCTCCGCCGGCCTCCTCGACCGAGTGGTCGTGACGGCGTCACGCCTCGATCTCAGGGTCGAGGTTCTCCGAGCGGCGGCGCGGCTTCTTGTCCGACGGGTCGGTCGGCGCGGTCGCGGTGCGCTCGGCGTGCTCGGCGTCCTTCTCGGCCTGGCGCTCGGCGGCCCGGACGGCCTTCGCCGCTTGGACCTCGGCCTTGGCCTCGGCCTTCTTCTTGTGCGGGCCGAGCACCATGATCATGTTGCGGCCGTCCTGCTTGGGCGCCGACTCGACGAAACCCAGCTCCTCGACGTCCTGCGCCAGCCGCTGCAGGAG
This sequence comes from Nocardioides sp., assembly GCF_035697785.1. Lineage (GTDB taxonomy): Bacteria > Actinomycetota > Actinomycetes > Propionibacteriales > Nocardioidaceae > Nocardioides_B. The sequence goes on along the minus strand of NZ_DASSCL010000128.1, from coordinate 3,454 downwards.
ACGGAAGCCCAGCTCGGGCCGGTGCTGCTCACGACCACGGAACATGATCGTGATCTTCACCTTGTCGCCCTGCTTGAGGAATCGCACGACGTGACCCTTCTTGGTCTCGTAGTCGTGCGCGTCGATCTTCGGGCGGAGCTTCATCTCCTTGATGATGACGTTGGTCTGGTTCCGACGGGCCTCGCGAGCCTTCTGCGCGGCTTCGTACTTGAACTTGCCGTAGTCCATGAGCTTGCAGACCGGCGGACGCGCGGTCGGAGCGACCTCGACGAGGTCGAGGTCGGCTTCCTGCGCGAGCCGCAGGGCGTCGTCGATGCGGACGATGCCGACGGTCTCGCCGTTCGGGCCAACGAGACGGACCTCGGGCACCCGGATCCGGTCGTTGATTCTCAGCTCAGTGCTGATGGGTCCTCCTGGGTCGAGTGATGTGGTGGCGACCCCGTCACGCCTCGACCCGGACAAACAAAAGGGCCTCCGCATGACAGACAAGCGGAGGCCAGCCCCGGCGCCGATTTCCGCTCGCGCGGATCGACACCAGACGAGGACGAGCAGTCGACGTACGACGGCTCACGCCTCGTGACCGGACCCGACGACCTGTTGGTGCAGGGCGGTCGATGCGGGTGGGGGACCGTGCTCGCGCACAGGCCCCGCTTGTCAGATCGTGCTGGTATCAACCTCCGGCACGCTCGGGATATTCCTACCCCGGGCGCACAGACGGCCGACCCAGCAGGATCGGTCCCGCCCAGGATAGCCCGAGAGCCCCTGCGGATGCACATCGGCGCGACCGTGACACCCTTGCCCCATGAGTCACGCCGCCCCCGAGAGCGCCCGCGACATCGCCGAGGTGCCCGCGCTCGAGATCGTCTCCACCGCCGCGCTGCACCTGATGAGCGCCGCCGCGGTGAACCTCGGGCTGGCGGAGGACCTGCCGGAGCACCAGGACCTCGACGAGGCGCGCACCCTGATCGAGGCGCTCGCCGGGCTCGTCACCGCGGGCGCCCCGCGGCTCGGCCACCACCACGCCGCCCCGTTGCGCGACGGGCTGCGCACCCTCCAGCTGGCCTTCCGCGAGGCCTCCGAGATCCCGGACGCGCCGGGCGAGGGTCCCGGGGAGAAGCTCACCGGTCCGGTCTCGCCCACGCCCAGGCCGGCGCAGGACCGCTGACCCGGGTCAGCGTCCACCCCTCCGCGAGGGCGACCAGGTCCTCACCCTCCACGACGAACAGCACCGGGCCCGCCACGTCCACGACGAGCGCCTCGGCGTCCTCCTGACGCGCCGACCGAGCGGCGTCCCGCGCGGTCACCGGCACCGGCCGGGCCTCGGGGTTCCAGGCACGCAGGGCCTCCGAGCCCGTGAAGGCGAGCAGCGCGGTCCGGCCGTCCTGGCCGCGCATCAGCACCGCCGCCATGTCCGAGGTCTTGTCGCGGGCCAGGCCCCGCTCGTCGACCTCCACCTCCCCCAGCACCGCCACCACCGGGACGAGCAGCCGGGCGTGCTGCAGGACGGCCAGGGTCTCGGCCTGCCGCGCACCGGGGTCCTCGGCGTACGCCGCCAGCGCCGCCACCACCTCGGGGGGAGCGGTGCCGTCGTCGCCGGCGAACCCGGGATCGGGCAGGGAGCGCATCCGCCGATCCTGCCAGCCCCACCGGCCGCCCCCCGCACCGCCCGATCGCCGAGGAGTCAGAACTTCAGGTGTCTGGACGGCGTGTCGGCGCAGAAGTGACCCCTCGGCGGGCGCCGTAGGCTGGGTTCGTGGGTGAATACGATTCCGCAACCTGGTCCGCAGTCGGAGTGGCCCTGACGGCAGTGGGTCTGGTCCTGAGCGTGGCGGTCTGGCGCCGCCGCGGGGTGGCGTCCGGGGTGCGCGGCGTCGCCTGGTCGCTGCTGCCGCTGGCCGCCGCCATGACCGGCCTGCTGCGCGTGGTCTGGGAGGTCGCCGACTCGGTGTCGTCGTGGGCGGCGCGGCTGGTGTTCAGCCCGACCGTGTGGGCCGGCATCGTCGTGGGCGGCATCTCCGCGACGCTCTTCGTGGTCTCGGGCTTCCTCCGCCGTCGTACGCCGGAGGGCCGGGCGCGCAAGGAGCGCAAGGAGCGCAAGGCGGCTGGTCCGGGGTCCGCCCCCGCCGCGGTCACGGCGAGCGGACCGAAGCCCGCGCGCACCGGCTCCGCACCCGCCGAGGACGACGACATGGCCGACATCGAGGCGATCCTGAGGAAGCACGGCATCTCGTGAGGCGGGACGCCCCCGAGGCGCGCCGCCGGCTGGCCGAGCGTCTCGACGCGGCCGTCGGCGCGCTCGGAACCGGCCCGTCCACGCCCACCTACGTGGTGGACCTCGACGCCTTCGACGCCAACGCGGCCGACCTGGCCCGACGTGCTGCGGGCACACCGATCCGGGTGGCGACCAAGTCGCTGCGGGTGCCGGCTCTTGTCGAGCGGGCGCTCACCGCCCCCGGCTGCCAGGGGGTGCTCGCCTACAACCTCCGCGAGGCGCTGTGGCTGCGGGAGCACGGCGTCTGCGACGACCTCCTGCTCGGCTACCCGACGGTCGACGCAGCGGCGCTCGGGCGGCTCACCGCCGACGAGCGCGCGGCGGCCGAGGTGACGCTCATGGTCGACGACCTCGCCCACCTGGACGTCGTCGACGCCGCGCGTAGCACCGACGTCACGGTGCGGGTGGCGCTCGACATCGATGCCGGCCTGCGCGTCGGGCCGGCGCACGTCGGGCCGAAGCGGTCGCCGCTGCGCGACGCCGCGGAGGTGGTCGACCTCGCCCGCGCCGTCGTCGCCCGTCCCGGGTTCGCGCTCGTCGGCGCGATGACCTACGAGGGGCAGGTGGCCGGGGTGCCGGACGCCGTGCCGGACCGGCGCGCCCGCTCCCTCGTCGTACGACGCATCAAGTCCGCGTCCATGGACCAGCTGGCCGAGCGCCGGGCCGAGATCGCCGCCGGGCTGCGCGACCTGGCCGACCTGGAGCTCTGGAACGCCGGCGGCTCGGGCAGCATCGAGGCGTCCGCCGCCGACCCCGTGGTCACCGAGGTGACGGCCGGGTCCGGGCTGCTGGTGCCGGCGCTGTTCGACCACTACCGGAGCTTCGAGCCGCGGCCCGCCGCCTTCTTCGGCGTCCCGGTGGTGCGGCGGCCATCAGCCGGCTGCGTCACCGTCGCCGGTGGCGGTCTGATCGCCTCCGGACCCACCGGCAAGGACCGCTCGCCGCTGCCGTGGGCACCGCCGGGGCTGCGGCTGACCGGGCTCGAGGGCGCGGGTGAGGTGCAGACGCCGCTCGTCGGTGCCGGGGCCGAGCACCTGGGCGTCGGCGACACGGTCTGGTTCCGGCACGCGAAATCCGGCGAGGTCGCCGAGCACGTGCGTGAGGTGCACCTGGTGGCCGGCGACCGCGTCGTCGAGGTGGTCCCGACGTACCGCGGCACGGGCAACGCCTGGTGACCTCCGC